>JAHDBK010000481.1 GCA_020630455.1 Saprospiraceae bacterium | reverse complement strand
GAGAGCCGCCCAAATCCTCAATGTACAAGGTTATGCTCGTATTGATGCCTTTGTACGAATTTTTGAAAACAACCGAGCCGAGACCATCGTCATAGAAGTCAATTCTTTGCCAGGTATGACTCCTGCTACTTGTATTTTTCACCAAGCTGCCATCAATGGTTACAAGCCTTACCATTTTATTGATTCCATTTTGGAGTTTGGGATGGGGAAAATGTTAGCAACAAAAATTTAAAATCATGCAAAATACATTACCTGAATATCTTCGGAAAATTTCTGTAGAATCACTTTTCAAAATGAACACATTTGCTAATTCTTGGCAGATATGGCAACATAAAGTAAGAGAATTGATAGGCAATTCTCCTTCTCCAACATCGATTATAGATTTGGGGGATAATTTGGCAGAAATTTTTACAACAACTAGCTCTAAGGGTAGAAGTCAATCTTCCTTATCAGGAGGTGGGGCAGCTTGGGAAGCTTTAATTACTTGGTATATCAATTTATGTACGGCTGGTACTAGAATAGTTGCAGTCAAAAAAATGAGTTTAGTTCCTAAACCTATTCAATATGCGATAACCGTCAATTATGGTAATTTTGCTTGTAACACAGAATCTGATATTACTGTTATTATTTTTCCTGACGTTGAAGATTATAAAACTCCTTTAGAAAATATTTGTATCAAAGATACCAAAGGTAAAGCCATAGAAATATTTAAAAAGGAGAAATTCAACTACACGCAGGTCGCTGAAAACCTAGCTCGGCGAGATTTTGAAGAATTTGGCATTGGTGTCGTACAATGTAAAACTAATTGGAATGATAATGCCCAAATACCTATGTTATGGGATATGATTTATGCCGCCAACGGATTTAAAGACCACAAAATCACCATAGGTAAAGAAGGTTTTAGTATTAAAGACTTGAATACATTTAGCTATGCTTTTGTTACCGTTCCTTCTAACAAACGGGCAAATTACAAATCAGAATCAGTTGCCGTTAAGCGAGTCACCAATCTTACAGGTGGCAATTATTGGGGTAAGCCAACGACACAACACGTTGCTCGTTCTGTAAAGGAAATCTTCAATAATAATTTTAGTAAGGGTTTCAATAGTTCAATTCGGAGTGATTTGAAAAAGATGATTCCTAATTTGGAAACTACATGGAATTATTTCCAATTATAATCATTTAATATTTTTCAAAATCTCCATACCAATGGCTCTAGCCAATAAAGGAGGTACTGCATTTCCAACGAGTGTATATTGTGGTACATCCGTTTTTCGCATGGTACCGCCTGTGTGCCGTTTTCCCTGAAAAACAAAGGAATCATCGAAAGATTGGAGGCGTGCCATTTCACGAACCGTCAATGCTCTTGGTGTATTATAATGAATATAATCATCAGGAATCGTCATTATGGTAGGGCTAATTTTATCAGGGAAAAGCACGTTGTAATTTCTTTTTTTAGAATTAACTCCTGCTTTTTCTAATTTAGATTTGGCTCGTTTATAATCACCTTCTTCTAAAATAATTTCCAACCGCTTTAATACCTCTTCTTTTTGGTTATTGGTTTGATGATTGTGCAATTCATCATAACTTTTGTTCCCGTTCTTTAGAGCTTCTTCATTTCTTACATAAAAAGGTGGCTTTCTATTTTTGAAACGTCCATTTAATCGTCCTTTTTTGCTCCATTCTGAGTAAGTTAAACCATCTTTTTCGAGTTTCCCATCAATTGCTCTTTTATTGAGCAATTGTTGCATTTTATTGGCAGTACCATTATACATTTTCTTGATATCAACCGTTTCATAATTGTGTACTTGTTGGTTGTTTTTAATAAAATCTAAATCGTATAAAGCCTCGAAAATGGTTACTTTTTCATCTTCTGTTACTGTTGGAGGAATTTCTTCTATTAAAGGCTGGTCTTTTCTACATCCAATAAATAAAACCCGTTCTCGATTTTGAGGAACACCATAATTAGAAGCATTGGCAACAAAAGGTGCATTGATTTTATACAATTGCAATGCTTCTCGAATAGCTGCAAATTCCTTTGTAAGTTCTAATTCCGCACTATATTTCTCTATGACCTCAAAACAATCTTCTAAGGTCCAAGTATAGATTTTGAGTCCTTGTATAAATTGTTGGACTTCTGATAAATTAGCTTTTTTTATAGCTAATTTTTGAAAGGCAATTTCAATTTTTTTTATAATATTAAAAGCATCTAATTCATTGATAAAAGCATCAAAAGTTTCCACAAAAACATCATTATCCAGATAATTAGTATCCTTTTGTTTTATGACACTTTTTCTAATTTGATGGAGTTCATGGATATTTGCCAAAAGGTTTAAACCGTGACGGATAGAAAGGATTCTCTCATCTGTTTTACTCAAATGATAATCTACAATTTTAGGTGTTAAGTTTTTGAAGTAATTACGAAATTTATTAATATAATTTGCCTTGGTAAGGTGAAGTTCAGTCCCTGTTTTACGTTCAAAACCAATTCTATCAACTATACAATCTAAAATAAAGTTAGTGCTAGGATTCAGCTTTTTTATTTTTTTAATAAAAGCTGAAAGTTTTGGAATAGCATCTGTGTCAAGAATTGATTTTATTTCTTTTAAAATCAATTCTTTTATCTGACCTTTCTCTTTAGTAAGAATCCCTTTTACATTTTCCATTACAAAATATTTAGGCTTTATCGCTTTGATAACGGCCAAATAATTGGAAAACAAGTCATCTTTTTTATCAAACTTTCTTCTCCTTCCAGCTAAACTAAAACTTTGACAAGGTGGCCCACCACAAATAACATCAATCTTTTTATCTCCTAGCTTTTCCATTAATTTAGGAATAAAATCTGTATCTGAAATATCCTTACATAAAAAGAAAGCATCTAATCCTAATTGGTGATTATATCTTACAATATGAGTTAATTCACAGTTAGAATTTATATCATTGGCTCCTATAAAATCAAAGTACTTATTTCCCATTTCTGCTTGCAGTAAGCCCTCGCTAAAACCTCCTGCTCCTGCAAAAAAATCAATAAAAGAAAAAGGTTGACCATACAGATTCAATTGGTCTTCGACAATACTCACATTGTTGTCTTTCTTATAATTATTTACCAACAGTTGTAATTTTTCTTTTACTTCTTTAGTCGTAAAAACTTTTTTAGTGGAACTATTTAATATGTTATTAGCTCTTTCTTTTAGGTATGTAAGATAATTATTGAGTATTACTGCATTTGGATAGGCTTCTTTTGCGAATTGAGTACGCTTATCAAACTGCACAGAAGGGATTTTTTCACCAATAGAAATTTTAGTTTGTTTACCTTTACAGTTGATACGCAAAAAAATTGGAGAATTGCCTTTTTTATCTGGCTTATCTAAGTAAAAATTAATGGTTGCCGACATAAGAAATTATTTACGGACAAAATTACGGACATTCTTAAAAAATCAAAACATATTCCCATTTTTATTTCAATTTTCATTTTCAAGAAAACTCGTCCTAAACAATTTCCCCCAATAAATTGGGCGTTTACTTACAAAAGACTAATTTTGATTTG
>JAHDBK010000480.1 GCA_020630455.1 Saprospiraceae bacterium | reverse complement strand
ATTTCAACTAATTTACTAACTTTAGTTTTTGTAACCCTATTTCAGTACAAGACACGTCCTAGATTAGCTTTTCCTTTCCATATAATTTCCAAATCATCATAGATAGAATAATCTTTCGCGTAGAAAAAATTCAATCGTTCTATAGTTTGTTCATTATTAATATCAATATCCAAAGCATCCGATGGATACAATACTCCTGTTTTTAATTGGGGTAAGTTGTGTAAATCCTCTTTAGTATTTTGGTATGCCACCCATGTTTTTTTAGCTATTAATACTAAAAAAATATTTTTTATAAAATTAATTTTATTATTAAAAAATAATATTATGAAAGGCATCAATAAAATAAAACTAAAAGATGATAATACATCTACTATTCGCTTATTTCTTTTATTCGTTGTATTAGCAACTTTATATTCGATATCTATTGTATATAATTCGCCTTTATTGTTTTTAGACTGACTACCTATTATGCTAAAACTTTTTTCTGGTAAAATCTTAAAAGCTACGTGACTTCCCAAATCCGTCATCGACTTCATTATTTGTTGAGAGGGTATATCTTTAGAACAAAAAATCAATTCATCAATTTTATAAATCCTAACGATTTCATTGATTTGTTCAATATTACCTATAGTATCTTTTGCTTGAGATTGGGCACCAATAATTCCAATTATATTTTTTCTCACTTGAGCTTTTTGTAGGAGTTGCAATACCCTATCACTTTCTTCTTTTGAGCCTACAATGGCTAGATTACTAATCTTATGATGTCCAATATTAAAATTTTTATATTGTATAAAATGAAGAAAAATTCTAATAAAAAAAGTACTTAAAAATGCCCATAACGCACCTAAGATAATAAGCATTCTAGAAGAACGATATTCCAAATCTAAAAAGCCATAAATAGCTGCCAAAACCAATGTTCCTACAAATAGTCCTTTTAATAAATTCCTCAATTGATTTTGTCCATCATAGCCACCGCTAAAAAAAATGGAACTAAGCCAAACCATTGTATATAGTGGTAGATTAATGAGCAAAAATGTATTATTATAATTATAATAATTAATATCTTTAAAATAATAATTGCCCCAAAAATCTTTTAAGAAATAAAGACCTATCGCTATTAAAGTTGCATCTAGCAAAGGTAAAGCCATTTTGCGAATAAAACTATTGGCTAAAGTCAAAAATGCTCTGAAATAAATTGCCAAATACAACATCAAAATAAAGACTTTCCCCTTCGTACCACTAAAGTGTTTTTTAGCAAAAATTATCATGGCATTATAAAATACCTTTACATAATTCAAACTCCCTTTTTTAGTGCTTTCTCCTTTATAATGAATAATTGTAGTATCTGCAAAATAATAGTTTTTATAAAGAGATTTCTTTATCCTATAAGATAAATCAATATCCTCGCCATACATAAAAAAACTTTCATCTAATAGACCTATCTTATCTAAAACAGACTTCCTAAGCATCATAAATGCACCTGATAAAACATCAATTTCATGGTTAGAATTCTCATCTAAATAACCTAAATGGTAGCGATTAAAAATACGAGATTTTGGAAAGAGTTTTGACAAACCAAATGTTTTGCAAAAAGCAACAAATGGATAGGGAAACCCTCTCTTAGATTCGGGTAAAAACTTTCCCGAACCATCAATCATCTTAACTCCTAAGCCTCCAGCGTCATGGTGTTCATCCATAAAAGCGATACACTTTTCAAAGGTATCTTCATCAACTACAGTATCGGGATTCAACAAGAGAATATATTCTCCTTTAGCTTGTCGAATGGCTTGATTATTGGCTTTTGAAAAACCTGGGTTGTCTTTATTTTCTATAAGAATAACCTGAGGAAAACGCTCTTTGACCATTTGAACAGAATCATCTACAGAATGATTATCAACTACAAAGACCTCCGCTGTTATATTAGCCATTGCCTTTTCGACAGAAAGCAATGTTTGTTCTAAAAAATAGCGAACATTATAATTGACAATAACAATAGATAATTTCATTTATTCATCATATGAATACTATCTGACAACAGAATAATTAACGAGTAAGTTAATACCAAAAGAATTGAACCTTTGGTTTAAGCCTGCAGGTGTGGGACCACCATTAACTGCTTCATCTAATAAATATAAGTCTTGATTTTTAAATGTAAAGCTATAATAAGGCTTTATCATAAATTTGGTACTTGTTTCATCCATATCTCCAAAAGCAAAACAAAGTTCCATTGTCATTCCATACATCGTATTTTTCACAGGAGAAATGTATGCTTTACCTGCAACATCTGTGTCTAAATCTGCTTTGGTACTCCATTTAAAATTATTATAATCAGCACTCACGCCTGCACCAATACCCATAGAAGAATCTGTAGGGAAAAAGACTCCTGTTCCCAAAGAAAAACGATTGATAGATAGTCTTACATCTCTTTGGTATAATTCATCTCCAATTGCATATTCGGATTTTCGTTTTTGAGCTAAAGTAGAAAAACCGAGATTAAAATCAAATAAACTTTGATGTGTACCTATAATAAAACTAAAACCATTAGGCAAATGAGAAGCTGAAAAAGATTTTTCTTGTGTAGTATTCCTATTAAATTTATCCAATATAAAATTATATTGTATCAATTGGGAATAGCTTACATTATAGCCCGTACCTAAATAATATTCTTGAAAGCCAAAATAATCTTGGGCTTTAATTGTGTTTATATTTAACAAAAAAACAAGTAAAATATAAAAAAAATTCTTTATCATTAGATTTATTTTTGAGATATTTGATAAGGTGTTCTCGCTACTATTGAACGCCCCAAAGTCAATTCGTCGGCATACTGCAATTCTCCTCCAAATGAAACGCCTCTAGCTATAGTACTTATTTGGATATCGTATTTTTTTAACTGTTTTGAAATATAAAATGTAGTCGTTTCCCCTTCAATCGTTGGACTAATTGCCATTACAATTTCTTTTACCGTTCCAGCTTCTACACGTTGAATTAAAGATTCAATATTCAATTGGTCAGGACCAACTCCTTCTATTGGCTTGATAATGCCACCTAGTACATGATACACTCCCCTATACTGACCAGTATTCTCAATCGCCATTACATCCCTAATGGATTCTACAACACAAACCATTTCTTTATTTCTATGTATATCTGAGCAAATAACACAAATGTCTGCATCTGATAAATTATGGCAAGTTTGGCAATTTTTTATATGCTTTTTTAACTTATCTATAGTTTCGGTAAAATGTGCAACTGCATCTGGTTCTTCTTGTAATAAATGAAGGACCAAACGCAAGGCTGTCTTCTTACCAATACTTGGCAAAGTAGCAAATGCTTCAACTGCTTGTTCTAGTAATTTTGATGAAAAATTCATAACAGTTACAAAGTTACAAATTTTAAATAATAGAGGGAAAGACTTTAAAGATTAGATTTGAGTTTTTATATTTATTATGAAAAATAAAAAAAGAGATAGGGAAATTTCCCTATCTCTTTATATCATTTTATAATCTCTTAATAATTAATGAAGAAGCACCACCGCCACCATTACAGATTGCAG
>JAHDBK010000479.1 GCA_020630455.1 Saprospiraceae bacterium | reverse complement strand
ACTGTAACGGTTTCAAGTGGTAGTTGTTCTAGTACAAGCCAACAGACTATTACCGTTAACACGACCCCTGTTCCTAATTTGACAGCCATACCTGAAAATATTTGTGATGGACAAAGTAGTTCTTTAACAGCGAGTGGTGGCGGAACATATGCATGGAGTACAGGGGAATCAACTGCTTCAATCACAGTATCGCCAACATCTAATACCATCTATACGGTTACAGTTACCAATGTAGATTGTGTCGTTTCAGAAACAGTTCAAGTGAATGTAAGTACAACAGGAGCACCCATTTTGGATTGTTTGCCAGATATTTATTTAGCAGAATGTGATCCTGTAGCAACTTTTGTAATTCCTGATGCTATTGACCCATGTGCTACAGCAGTTTGTGCATCGGGCTCATTAGATGATGTGTTGAATGATTTAAATACAAATTATAATAATATTACAAGTCCTATTTCTAATCCATATAATTTTACGCTTGATAATGGTGCTACTGCAACGAATATTAGTGATGGTGGCGGAGATATGTATGATGGAGGAAATTATTTAAATACAGATTTGGCTTCTAATATACCATATACAGGAGGGGCAATTTCTACAAATGCTGGTTTTGGTACAAATGGTCAATATTTTACGACACATTCAGATAATATGTTTGTAATGGTCGCTGATTTAGATGGAGTATCTTCATTCAATACTTCTGGGAATAATGGTGCTGATGGAAGCGGTAATGTAGATGGTTTTACTTATTCAGTTACTGTAGGTTGTATAACTTACGAGGTTTTTGTAAAAAGAATCAATGGAACTAGTGATCCTTCAATTAACCAAATATTTATTGTTCCTGAAGGTACTGGAGTTTCACATACTTTTTCTACAGATTCTGATAATGGACTACATACATTAAGTGGTCTAAGTGGAATTGATAGATTGTATTATTTATTGGTAGCAGGGAGTAGTGGCTATGCCTATTCAAATGCAGAAATTCAAGATATCGTATTAGATTTTTTAAATGAATCTGGAGCTACAGGGCTAGCTATTTCACAACCTCCTGTTAATCAAACAGCAGGCTTGACTAGTGGCTCTTCTTTTCCTGTTGGCTCAACAACAGTTACATATAGTGCTATGGGGGAATCAGGTTTAACTACTGAGTGTAGTTTTGAGGTAATCGTCCAAGCAGGAAATGGTCCATTAATGCAATGTCCTAATGACACTATATTAGATGCTTGCATTAGTTCTATTGCTACTTTTTCGACACCTACAGCGATAGATGTATGTACGCCTAATTGTAATACGTCAACAATATCGGATATTGCTACAGATTTTAATGCTAATGGTAGCTCAATAACTTCTACAATTAGTAATCCATTCAACTTTACATTAGACAATGGAGCTACTGCAACAAGTATTAGTGATGGAGGTGATGATATGTATGATGGTGGAAATATTTTAAATACTAATATAAGTACAAATATTCCATATACGGATGGAACGATTACAAACAGCACTGCATTTGGAGCAGCAGGGCAATATTTTACAGATCATATTAATAATATGTTTGTAATGGTAGCAGATTTAGATGGAATATCTTCCTTTAATACGACGGGTAACAATGGTGCTGACGGAAGCGGTAATGTAGATGGTTATACTTTTACAATAACAGTTGGTTGTGAATCTTATGATGTATTTGTGAAGAGAATAAGTGCTACAGGAGATCCTTCAATTAACCAAATATTTATTATTCCTAGTGGAAGCTCCGCTTCGCATACTTTTTCTACAGATTCTGATAATGGTTTGCATACCTTAAGCGGATTAGATGATGTAGATAGATTGTATTATTTGTTAGTTGCTGGTAATAATGGTTATGCTTATACCAATACTGAAATAGAAAATATGGTAGATGAATTTTTGAGCCAAGTCAATGCAACTGTAGAAATTCCTGTTAATGTAACGGTTAATCAAATAGCAGGTCCTACCAGTGGTTCTAGTTTTCCCGCAGGTACAACAACTGTAACCTTTGAAGCAGTTGGAGGAAGTGGTACTACTACCTGTAGTTTTAATGTGGTTTCTGGTGGAGGTTCAGGTACTACTTTAATTCGTAATTAATAAGTTTTAAAAGAAATAATAAAGAATTCTTTTTATTATTTGATTATGTTTTTTTATTATTAATGCTAATAATTATTTTATAATAAATAATTAATAATAACATTTATGATGTACTTAGTAGATGTTTTATTTTTATATTAACAATAGTATTTATATATTTGGAATATTATTTTATATATGTTTAAACTTCTATTGAGAATATAGTATAACATAAATTTAAACATATTTTAATCCTTTAAAAATCAAAAAATGGCGAAACATCAATTAAAAATTCTTTCTTTAGATGGGGGAGGAATTAGAGGAATTATCCCTTGTGTAATCCTACAAAGTATAGAAGAAAGAACCCGAAAAAATCTATCCGAAATCTTCGATTTAATGGCAGGTACCTCAACTGGAGGTATTATTAGTTTAGGCTTATCTTGTCCCGATGCAGGTGACCCTAGAAAGAATGCATTTGACGCAACCGCAATGTTGAATTTATATAAAAAACATGCAAATGATATCTTTGGTAAAAGAGAATCTAAAGGCTTTTTTAATCGCATAGCTAGTGTAATACCAGGTGTAGGTACTTTGATGCAAACTCCTTATAGTATATCTGGTTTAGAAGGGCTTCTAAAAGATAAGTTTGGTGATTCTAAATTGAATCAAGCATTAACGAATGTCCTCATTACAAGTTATGATTTGGAAAGTGGCCAAGGCTTTTATTTCCTTTCTAGATTGGCTAAGGAACATCCAGATACTGAAAACTTCATGATGAGAGATGCAGCTCGTTGTACTTCTGCAGCACCTACTTATTTTGTTCCAAAGCGAATACCCATTAAAGATTATGGAGATGTAGTTTTAGTGGATGGAGGTGTCATGGCTAATAATCCATCCATTTTGGCATATTCTGAAGCTAAAGAAATTTGGTATGATAGACAAAAAAGTGGAGGAACACCGAGTACATCAGTTGCAGGTATAGGAGAAAAAGGAATTGGTGACCATATAGACGTTGAAGCAAAAGATAATGATGCTCCTTTCTTTATGTTGTCTATAGGAACGGGTACTCATCACAAGGCTATTAAAGGACAAGATATGGGAACAGCTAAAGACTGGTTACAACCTCTTTTGACGGATATATTCATGGGTAGTGTTGCAGAAAATACTCATTTTACTATGCGTAATTTACTGCCAGATTATACAGATGGTACGCCACGTTATTATAGATTAAACTTAGATTTGCCTATTGAAAATATCAATATGGATGATGTCTCAGATAAAAATATAGCGGCATTAGAAGCTCATGCAAGAGCCTATGTCAAACAACCTGAAATTGCTAGCTTACTAGATGAGATTTGTGAGCAGTTGTAGAAATACAAAACAACAAAAAGCAAGACTAATCAGCCTTGCTTTTTGTTGTATAATAAAGAAATCTCTTTATAAATCGCTATCTTCCAAAAGAACCATACATCTGC
>JAHDBK010000478.1 GCA_020630455.1 Saprospiraceae bacterium | reverse complement strand
GGCTAAATGCCGTGCGCCCGCATAGGGCGGATGGACATTTTAGCCTTTGTTCTACGGCGTTTTCATTCTGAGTATTTTATTAGTAATTCATCCTCAGAATCGAAAATTGTTAGAGCATGTTTAATTTTATCAAATTTATTGATGTTATCCATATTTCCTTCAATGTAATATGTATCATTCAACTGAATTGCCTGTCTTGGATTGCCCTCTTTTGGATTTTTTGTTAAGGTTATTTTCTCAGCAAGGTCAGTTGTAAAAAAGGTTTCTGGTTGTAACTCAAAAAGATGTCTAAAAACCTCCACATATAACTTTGATACTTGTTTTACCTCAATCTTCTGGTCAAAGAATATGGCGTACTCCAATTTTTTGTGTTTAGGGTCTTCTGCCTCAAAAATATTGATTTCATTACTCTGGTCTTCGGTTTCAAATTCAATTTGAGGGTATTGCCAAATATTTAGGAATCTCTCTGAAAGCATATCAAACCTTCTTTCAATTTCGTTTTTATCCCATTTTTCTATTATTGATAAATACTTGTTGAGCCATAAACGACTGTCCTTATAACCAGCGTTTTCTAAATCCCTTTTTTGCTTAAAAGGTTTGTTACCAAGTTTTCCATTATTGCCTGATAAAGTTAGGTTTCCTATTGTATTTAGATAGGTTTCTTTAATTAGATTGTACTCATCTGTACCTAAATCAACCTTCCATTTTGGGTCGGGGTTTTGTGGAAAAATGTGTTCGATTGTAATATCAGTATTTCCTTCAATCATGACTGGCTCCTTATTCTCAAAATTTTCGAGTCTTTCAAGAAGGTATGTCCTGTTTTTTGATTTTATGTTGTATACATCTTTAAGTTTAAGGCTTTCGATAACTTCTTTATTTTTTGGAAATCGTTGAGAGCCTGTTCGTTTTAACAACCAATGTTGTATACTTTCCAGATATTTATCTTTCTCCACTTTTTCGTAGAGAGTCATAAAGATTTTATTCAAAGCATTAGTCGGTAGTCCAACAATAAATCTTCTCCATGTAAATGATTGCACAAAATCTAAAACAGCAATAAAAGTACTTTTATCAATAATCTGTTCGGAAAAGTCTTCATAAACTTTCATTAAAAACGGGTATGCTACATTTATTTCAAGTCGATTTATGTATTCAAGTTGTATTCTAATGTCTTTATCCTTTTCATTTTTTGGGTTTAGTAGTTTATTGTAATATTTAACAAGTGATTTAATTGGTAATAAATTTTTCTCTAATGCCTCTAAATCAGTGGTTGGAAATTTTGCTTTAAACTCTAAATATACCTTTCTTTTGTTTGGTATTTTGTTGTTTGTTAAGGTTAGGTAATCTCGAATAAAATCGGAAACTTTGATAGTATTACGTGTTTCATCTTTTGCAAGCTTTTCTATTATTTCCCAATAGTTATTGTAAATCTTTTTTTGGTCTCTCCTTTTCAACCCCATTAAAATATAATTTCTAATAAGGTCAGCTTGGGATAATTCCAGTCCTGTTGAATTAAGGCTTTCAAAAATTCTTTGAGGGTCATCTTTTTCTCTATCAAGTGATATTTCGACAAACATCAATTTTGAAAGACCATTTAGAACAAAATCATAATTCTCTTCTGTAATTCTTCCCAAGAAATAATTGAAGTTGTCAATTACTTTCGAAAATCCTTCGTATTCTTCTTCTGAATCACCTCTGAGTAAATATTTGATTGCTTTATCGTTATTTTCTGTTGGTCTTAATTTTAATTTTTCTTCTTCTGGCGCAAACTTATTTATTAGATATGTTTCACTTATTTCATTGACTAATCCTTCATCATTCATTGTAATTCCTAATCTATACAATGCTAAATAAATTAACGTAAGTGTAGTCAATCGTTGCTGTCCGTCGATAATTGTGAGTTCTTTTATTCTTGATGAAGTATAAACATCATCATGAACATAAACTACACTACCAATAAAGTGAGCATCCATCTTTTTACTCGTCCCGACTTCGAGAATATCATCTAAAAGTTGTTTGCATTGACTTGTTGACCAATCATAATTTCTCTGATAGACAGGAATTACAAATTGGGTTTTATTCGATGATAAAAAATCTTCAACTTTTGTCTCGTTGGCTTTCATGTTTATTGATTGAGTTTCTTTTATTTTTTCTTAATGCCCTAGAACGGTTTCGTATATGCGGCGTGACCAGCTTTTGCTGGGCATGACCGTCATATACAATGTTACATTCAGTTTTCTTTTTTTTATTTACCGTATATAAAATTCAATCATTGGAATTCCATATTCAGCTTCAAGAAAATCTTTATATAAATTTATTATGTCGAAAAGTTCTTTCCCTTCCTTATTTGTAAACCAAGGTTCCCAAACTTTTCCTTCTCTATCTAACTTCATATTCCAATCACCTTTTCCTTCTGCTTTATAGTATTCGCCAATGTAAGACAAAATTGGATGAATTATTTTGTTTAGAAATTCTTCTCCGCCATAGTTCCATTTAATTGATTCAGTTAGAATCAAAACACACTTTTCATCAAATTTTAATTCGGTTGAATCAAAATTTAGAATTGATGGAAGCTTCTTCAATTCTTCTATTGTATGGTTAGGAAAGTTCTTTCCATACTTGTCAGATAAATCTTTATAAATATGAATTCCTCCTCTTAATTCAGGATTTGCATCGTATTCTTTTCGCCAATCGAGGATTCTCTTATATTCCTTTTCAAAATCTTCCAATGTCTCGAAAATATATGCTGTACCAATTCCAATTTTGGCTGTTCCCCCAACATTCAATTGCTCAAAGTCTTCCATTAAAATGAAATATCCATTAGCCGATTTATATAAGATACTCTTAAAGGTATTATCAAATTTAAGGTCTTCTCTAATCTTGATTAATTCATGTGTTTCTATGACTTTTTTTGCTTCTTTTGGATAAACGAAGTAATTATTAATATTGAATTCTTTTGGTAATTTTCCATTTATAAATTCTTCTTTCCCTGAATCGTAGCCTTCTGGGTAATGAATATTTAAAACTTGGTCATTATCAAATGCCAATGCTTCTAAATTTTCATACAAAGAAGATTCGTCTTTGTATCTTATAATTACTTGACCGTTTGATAATTGAAAAACTTTAAAACCAAAATATTCTTCAAACTCTGCTTTATATTTTTTTAGGTGCTTTCCACTCAAATTTTCTATTAATTCATCTGCCTCTTTTTCTGAAATTCTTATGATGTATGAAATTCTTGGTTTCAGAAAACTAACTTGGTTATTAATGAACTTTACTCTTTTTAGGTATTCAAAATCTTGTTGATTCTCTACTAAAACTCCTGACTTATCATAAAACTCAATTGCAATTTGGTTTGTGCTTATCGAATATGTCCTTGCTGTCAATTCTTTACTTAGGGATTCATGTATTCTACCATCTTTTGTTTCTAAAATTTCGTTTAGCTCTTTATCATTCAGTACCTGAACTTCAACCTCAAATTTATTTGGATAGATTATTTTCATTCCATGCGAGTTATAACTTATTGCTAAAAGTAGGATGATATTTATTAAGTTAATTTTCATTTTT
>JAHDBK010000477.1 GCA_020630455.1 Saprospiraceae bacterium | reverse complement strand
TTTTGATGTCATCTACTATCCGACGTTTTAATGCATAGGAGTACTTTTTATAGCTTCTACTACTTTTAGTTTCTTCTGTTTTTGTGAAACTTTTTTTATAGATAATCGTCAAAAAAAGCGGTAAATTAGCTATAAAACTAGCCCATTACTTGGAGACTTTTTTGCGTAAACCTGGTGCCTTGAAATCTTCTGAAGCATTGCAACAAGCCGATACACGATGGCGGCAAATCTTTGAAACACATTTTGCCACTTGTCCCAAAGATTTTATTGTTTTGTTACTGCATATGCAGCAAGAAAATTACACGCTAGAGCAGTTAGACCAAAGTATAGAACAATGTTTGAATTTGTGTGCCCATCAAGCCTTAGATGTCGATAAAATCAAGCTTCTCCTGCGGCAAGGCAATGCCTTGCCGCAAGACACCTTAGTATCGGAAAAGGGTCTAACTGAAGTAGAGCCTAAAGCAGACTTTAGCTTGCAGATAGAACAACGCTGTACGGCTCAATTACAACAAATTCAACAACTCGTTCAAACGACTACATGGTCTGACACCACGACATCGAATCAAGCTATTTTATAACAGCTTTTGAGATGAACCCATCATTTTGAAACGTAAAAAAGAGAAATATGAAAAATAATACAGAACAAAAAAAATTACATCAACAAATGGATTACTATACCAAGCAATTGCGCTTGCCTGCTTGTCGAGAAGCTTATTTGGACTATGCCCAAGAAGCTGCCAAAGAGCAGCTTTCTTACGAGCAGTATCTCTTGCAATTACTCCAATTAGAAGAAGATGGACGCACACAACGACGCAAAAAACAACGGGTGCGAAGAGCGGGATTTCCTGCGCAAAAAACCTTGCAAGACCTCTGTTTAGATGATTTACCCGATGCCGCAAAACAAGTATTGCCACAACTACAACGATTGGATTTTATTTCCAAGGCACAAAATATTATTCTGGCAGGCAACTCTGGTACTGGTAAGACACATCTTGCCATTGGACTTGGAATAGCTGCTTGTTTACAAGATTATTCCGTCTTTTTCACTACTGTTCCTCGACTCATTACACAACTACTCGAAGCTCGGTCTGAGCGTACCCTCAGACAAATCGAAGGACGTTTTGAAAAATATGATTTGGTGATTTGCGATGAATTTGGCTATGTCTCTTTTGATAAACAAGCTGCTGAATTGCTCTTTACCCATTTGTCCCTGCGAGCAGGTAGAAAAGCCACCATCATTACTACCAATTTAGGCTTTGACCGTTGGAAAGAAATTTTTGGCGATGAAGTCCTTACTGCTGCCATGGTTGACCGATTGACCCATCGGGCTATACTTGTCAATATGAATGGTGCTTCATATCGAGTCAAAGAATCCAAAAAGTTGGCTTCTTTATAAATTAGAGTACACTATTTTGTGTACCTTGAAATTATTCTTTTAACCTATTGCCATTTTTGTCGGGGGGGGTATTTTTCAGTGGCAATAGGGGGTACTTTTCAGTGGTTATCTACAATAGCGGGTTTTTAGGAAAAAAATGTTGGTGGCCGTAATCGTGTAATTTGATTTTTTTTTTTCACATTTTTTAAAAATTTCGTACTTTAGATGCTGTAACCTTATTTCAGGATAAGACAAAAATGAGTTTAGAATTAAATAAAAATCAGTATTATTGCATAAAAAATAGATGGATTTAAGCTTTGATATAAGAGGATATTTAAAACCCTACGAAAAGATAGAAATAGAATTTGAAGAATTCAAAGCATCTTTTGTTGAAAGTTTTGAAGTGAGTTCTACAAGGCAAAAGATATTTTCAAGCTATTTAGAGTTCTTATCAAGATTTGAAGAAGAAATCACACCAAATTTTATTCAATGGATAGACGGAAGTTTTGTAACGAATAAAGAAAACCCTAAAGACATAGATTTTGTTACGCTAATAGATTTTGACATTTTCGAAAAAAATGAGGAACTTATAGAATCAAAATTCAGATTAAGAGGAGCAAAAGCAAATTTCGGGGGATTGGATGCGTACGCATTAAAAGTCTATCCTGAGAATCATGAGCGAAAAAATATAACTGAATATGATAAAGTTTATTGGAAAAACTGGTTTAGTGAAACGAAAAAAAATCGATTGAAGAAGAAATATCCGAAAGGATTTTTAGAAATAAAATTTGGAAATAAAAAATGAGCAATTTAAAAATACAAGAAAATATAGCCCGAGCATCCGATTTATTGGAGCAAATAAATAAATTGAATGAAATGGTAGAATTTCATCGAGTAGAAGATGAATTAAGTATGATGAGGCAATATGAATTAATGCGAAAAGATTTTTTAGATGAATTGGAAGAAATTTTAGTGGAATTCAAAATAAATGTAAAAATAAATGGAATTGCGGCTTAAAAAAGGTATGCTCATAACATTGCACACACTCAATAGTGCCATTATTGAGTTTTCGTTTCTTTTTTCGAGTGAAAAGGTAACTTGACACAACAATTTCACTTTTGGAGTCCTCAATGGATGGCACTTCATGCGTGTGTGTTCATTCGTTAGTACCAAGCGAAAAAAAATGTGAATAATTTGACAATTAGAAAAAGAGAGTTTAACTTTGTACGTAAAAAAAAACACGTATGAATACGAAATTAACTTTATCCATCAACCCAAATGTAATAGAGGAAGCTAAAAAATATGCTAAATCCAATGGGAAAAGCTTGTCCAATATAGTAGAAGAATATTTAAAATCGTTAGCATCTGCGGAAAAAACGAATAAAAAAAGAGAGTCTTTAAAAATTGTTAGAGAACTAAAGGGTTCAGTAAAAATGCCAAAGAATTTAGATTCTTATAAAACAATACTTGAAGATGCACTAATAGATAAATATTTAGGCAAATGAAGAAATTATATTTAGATTCTGATGTACTACTTGATTTGCTATTAGACAGAGAACCTTTTTCTGAACAAATAGCTCAATTAATAGAAGACTCCATTTCTTCAGGAATAAAACTATGTAGTTCACCGATAAGCATTACGAATATTCATTATATAATTGGAAGGTTAGAAAATAAAACTAAAGCAGATAGCAAAGTGAAAAAAGTTTTGAAAATAGTCAGAATAGAGAATATTGGACAAGAAGTAATAGATAAAGCAGTTGGTTCAAAATTCAAAGACTTTGAAGATAGTGTGCAAAATTATTGTGCAAAAGATTCTGAACATGAAATAATAATCACAAGAAATACGAAAGATTATAAAGAAAGTGAATTATCAATATTCACACCCGAAGAATATCTTGCAAAAATAAGTGCTGAATAAAAAAGCCTGGTACTAACATTGTACACTAGTCGAGGCAGTATTTCTTAGTTTTGTTTTTCACTTTCTGTAAAAAAGTGTGTTTTAACTTTGCATTTTCACTTTTGCGGTCTAGCTAAATACTGCCCCGCTATTGTACTTCCGTTGGCCGAAACTAGTGAAATGTCAAGACCTAAAATAGGGTTACAGAAAGAATTATAAAAAGCTGTAACACAATGAAAAAGTTAAGTATAGATAATCGTCAAAAAAAGCGGTAAATTAGCTATAAAAACGTCGATGAC
>JAHDBK010000476.1 GCA_020630455.1 Saprospiraceae bacterium | reverse complement strand
CGCTGTCGTACATTGGTTGCTCCTCAGCAGAGCCAATGCTTTTCAAAGATAGGGTGATTCTTTTAAATAGGCAATACAGGTCTTTGACTTTGTTATTTTATTCTTTTTTGAGCGTAAATCCTTTATCAAATTTGAATGAAACTCCAATATAAGGGTCTAAACCAACAGTTCTTTGATGTAGTTGATCAAACTCTAGTAGTTCAGATAATTCCTCCCCTTCTGAATATTTACCATTCAGTCTGCTGATGTAATGTCCTGCTATTCCAATGTTAAGACTGATATTAGAACTGAACACATACGACATACCGCCAAAAATTGAAAATGCTTGTGTATCAGTACCTAGACCAAATGAATAAGTGAAGTATGATTTTTTTGAGTAAGAATCATAAGGTATCCATGTAAAAATTGCTGCCACATTCCAGTCTAAAGCAGGAGGAGAGTTTTGTTTTGTGATTACAAAAATACTATCACCAGAAATATCCTTTGAAAAAAAGTGATTGTTGTTACTGATATAGTTGGGAATTATATTTGCTCCATAAAGTGTTTCCCACCTACCTCGAGGTTTCGTAGAAAAGGTCCAAGTCCTTCTAATTTTTTTACCAGTAGAATCAATTTTAGATACAAGTATTGTAATGTTTTCACCTCTTTCTACCTCAATAATACCGCTAAATTTATTCGTTTTCTCAATTGCTTTTAGCTCAAATAAAGAAATATCACGAGGGGCACAATCCAGTTTTCTCTGATTGATATAGTATTCGTCTAGAAAATATTGAACTTCATTTTCATCACTTAATCTAAGAAATGCTAAATAAAGAGAATCAATTTTACATTTTTCATCTGGATTAAAATCCTCATTTCCCATAAGTACACTATTTCCTGCTCCAATTTTGCTAATAAATTGCTCAGGTGTAGATAAAAGAGCAATTTCTTCTCTCCCAACTGTTATCGATACTGAGTCATACTGTCCACTAGGTGCTACATTCTTGAAATGGAACGCATGTTTTCCAGGAGATAAATTCCCACTTATTCCAAAAGAGAATGATGCTAAGTTGATTTCATGTACTGTAACATCTTGACCAAATTCAGGTGGACGAGTGATGTTATTTTGAGCATCAAGATTAATGCTTAGTAATAAAGTTATAGCTGAAATGAATACTATTAAATACCTCATAGTATTTTATGTATTTGGTTTTATAGCTCATAAGTCAAAACAGGTCGTTGATTTTTCTATTTAGAATAAATATCTACTGTTTTTGAGATAAAAGCTTTTTGAATAAAGTTTATTTTAAAGGATTCAGTTCTTCCTATCTACCCATTTTATAGTCAATATATGATTCTGGTTATTTTATAGAACTGGTGTTCTCCCAAAAAAAATGTCTTTAGAACAAATAAACCTCTTTTTCTAGTAAAATGTTTACTTGCATTAAATTTCAGTAAAAAAAAAGAATTTGAGTGTTGGAAAGTTTCGGTATAGTGGTCAATTGTACCTAGATATATCCATTTTTATGAAATTTTTTAAATCTAGATTCTCCACAGACATAAGTATTGAAAGGTTTTCCTCCTCCTTCGGATTGTGTAACACGTTCATTATTGGCAAAGACATTAACTCAAGTAAATTTTTATCTTTGTCAAAAAAATAATATGAATATTCAAGCCCCCATTGGCGAGTTGCAAAACCTTGATTGGACAGAAATTTTAACTAAATATCTAGTACGTAAAGTTTTAGATTCTTGTATCAATAGAATAAAAGATAGATGTAATAGAATTAATGAAGCTTCTAACAAAAAGAAGCCATTCTCGATTAGAATGGATATTGATGAGATTCAAGATTTTTTAGGACATCATTACAAAAAGTCGGTCAATTGGGCAACAGAAGTATCTTTTCGTGATAATACTACTGCAAAAATATTATCTGATATCTTTATAGAATTGGACTTGTTGCTTTCTCCTAGAAAAATTTCTATTTCTCGAGGAAAAAACCACAGAAAATATCCTGTAAGTGAAGTATTAGAATTTTCTCAAAATGTAATTTTATTAGGGCAACCAGGTGCTGGAAAAACAACAATTACAAAACAGGTGTTTTTGACAGCACTGACAGATGATAAAGAGAAATTTGTTGATTTTTCTTTTCCTCTGATGATACGCCTAAAAGAAGAATTTCAAGAGCAAACGGATATACATAATATAATCTTGAAGAAGCTGGGAGTCTCTATTACCTTTCCTCCTGATGAGTGGATAAAAGAAAGAAATGATATTATACAAATTATCGCATCGAATATTTTAGATGAATTTAAGATATTACTACTTCTTGACGGGTTTGATGAAATTTCTGATACATCTTTAAGGCAATCGCTAATATTTGATTTGGAACAACTTGCTCTATCAACTAATGAATCTAGATTTTTACTAACATCAAGAACGGGTGATTATGATTACTATATTCCGAACACAAAAACCTTTGAAATTTGCCCGCTAACAGAAGAGCAAATAGTAGAATTTTCAGAAAAATGGTTAGCTGATGTTACAAAGGCAGATAATCTATTAACGCAACTTAGAGCTTCTCCTTATTGGGACACAGCAATAAGACCATTGACTATAGCCCATTTATGCGCTCTATTTGAAAGAGAAAACAGGATTCCTGAAAAACCAAAGTCTATATACAAGAAGATAATTCAATTACTACTTGAAGATTGGAATAATCAACGAGCCATAGAAAGAGTGAGTCAATATGGTAATTTTGATTCTTATCGAAAATATGATTTTTTATCTAACCTTGCTTATGAAATTACCATTAATTGGGGATTAAGTGTATTTAATACTGAGCACATTGAAATAGCCTATAAAATTCTTTCAGATGATTTTAACTTGCCCAAAAAAGAGGCTGCGAAAGTGGTTAAAGAAATAGAAAGTCATAATGGACTTATAATTCAGGTTGGGCAAGATTCTTATGAATTTGCTCATTTATCTTTACAAGAGTATATGGTAGGAGATTATATTACTAAATTACCTTTTATTCCGAATGATAATGAAACCCTAATAAAAATACCAAATGAATTAGCAATAAGTGCCGCAATTTCTGTGAAGCCAAGCTTTTTCTTATTTTTTTTATTTATTCAACAGTTAAAAGAAATTGCTCTAACGCCTAGTTTTATTAACCCATTTATAGAGAGATTAAATATTGAAAAACCTGACTTTGACAATCATGGCGTTTTTGCTCTTACTGCTATTTACTTGTACAGTGAATTTTGTAGAAAATATTCTGATTTAGTTGCTTTGAAGAGGACACAACTTGAAATTAAATCAGAAAGAGACGAACACAAACTTGTCCATAATACTTTAAAAAATGTGCTGAGCTTAACTAGATATCCAGTCTATAAATATTCCCTCAGAGAACTCAAAACGCTATATTCATTTATTGAAGTAACTTTAAATCCATCAGGTCAAATGTTTTGCTTATCCAGATTTGGGAAAACTATTTTACTTAAAAGTCGATACTCTGGAACAGTTTCATTGTTCAACAATAAGTTTTACTCGTGAACATATAAAATTATGTATATGATAATTTCTGATATTTTAAAA
>JAHDBK010000005.1 GCA_020630455.1 Saprospiraceae bacterium | reverse complement strand
CTTAAATAATTCGATTGTCTAGTTTATTTGAAAATTAATCAATAAAATGAATATAAATCGCCATTTTAATAAAATTACTTGGATTCTTATTACCTGCCTATTATTTAATATTGATATTTATTCTCAAAATACGGATAAATCATTTGGGAAGAGTAGAATTCAATATGAAAATAAAAATTGGAAACAATACAATAGCGACAATTTCACAATTTATTGGCAAGGTGAAGATTATACACTAGCCGAATCAACAATTCAATTAGCAGAATGGGATTTTAGAGATATTCAAGAAATATTAGAACACAGAATTAATGATGTTATTGAAATTGTAATTTATAATGATTTATTAGATTTCCAACAAAGTAACTTGCACAGTGACGAACCTTTAACCAATATCGGTGGACATACTCAACTCAGAGAAAAGAAAATGTCCATATATTTTAACGGTAACCATCAAGACCTTAGAAAAGAAATTCGTTCAGGAATATCAAGAGTATATATTGAGAATTTGATTACAGGGAATAGTTTACAAGAAATCGTACAAAATGCCGTACTTTTAAACCTTCCCCTTTGGTTTTCGGAAGGACTAATTGCTTACTGTGGAGAAAAATGGAACCCCGAACTAGATGACCGTTTAAGGAATATTATTTTAAGTAAAAAATACACTGATTTTGAAAGTTTTGCAAAAGCAGAACCAGAATTAGCAGGACATTCCCTTTGGTATTATATTGATGTTCAATATGGTCAAGCTTTGGTTTCTAATTTGATTTACCTTACTCGTATTAATAGAAGTGTACAAGGTGGTTTTTTATATGTTTTAGGAGTGCCTTACGAAAGAGCCATTAGAAATTGGGATTCTTTTTATAAATCGAGGTATGCTGGAGAAATCAATATCCCTTCTGATTCTTTGGAAGTACCATTAGAATTGAAAAAGAGTATTGGAAACCTAAAAAATAATACAATAATAACCGAAATCAAATTAAGTCCTGATGGTAAGAACATTGCTTATGTTACTAACCTTCTTGGAAAGATAAAAGTATTTGTTCAAAATATAAAAACAGGAGAGCAAAAAGTAATAATGCAATATGGTTTGAAAAATAAATCAACGATAACAGATAACTCTTATCCTCTAATTGCTTGGAGTGGGAATAATCAAACTTTAGCTATTTTATATGAAAAAGCAGAACAAATTATTGTACAACAAATCAATACAAAAACAAACGAAAATAAAGAAAATTTGTTATCAAAAAGAGATTACGATCGCGTTACTTCAATAGAGTATTATGGTTTGAATGCTTTACTCATGTCCGCTTCATATCAAGGACAATCCGATATATATATTCATCAAATAAATTCCGACAACATCGACAAACTAACTGATGAAATATTTGACAATTTAGACCCTAGCATTTCATTTTTGAACGGAGAAAAAGGCGTTTTATTTTCTTCTAATAGAGGCGAATTTTTAGGTCGTTCGGGCTACATAAAAGATTCTGTATTGACTTTCAATTCATTTGACATTTATTTTTTACCCTTAGAAAACAGAGAAAAAGAACTCATTAGAATAACTAAAACTCCATACTCCAATGAAAGAAGTCCTATTGGTTTAGATAGTACCTGCTATGCCTTTTTATCTGACCAGAATGGCATTTATAATATGTATATGGGAGCTTTAGAAAGCTATGTTTTTTCAGAAGAAAAAAAGGTCTTTTTTAAGGATGGTACTTCGATTTCTTTTCACAAAGATTCTATTTATCAAATAGATTATGATGAAGTAGATACTATGTATATAGAAGTAATAAAAAAGATGAGAGGAAGTAATGTTGCTGTTTCTAATTATCATAGAAATATCGCTCACCTATCTCCTGCTAAAAAAACAAATGAATATCTACTCGGCTTCAATTCCATTGGAAATCATTTAAAAGCTTATAAAGATAATTTTGATATTAATTATAAATCAACAATTCAAAATAATAAAGCAAGTAGTAGTGGAGGAGTTCTTTTAAACACTCACTTCAAACAAGAGTATTTACAAAGTAAAAAAGAAGAAATAGAAGCTAGTCTTATTGAAAGTAAAAAAGAAATAGGAGAACCTGCTGTTTGGCAATTTGAATATGGTTTTACTGAAGAAGAAGATAAAGATTCCTTGGATACTAAAGAAGATAAATCTTTGGATTACTTTTTTGTAGTAGATTATCTAGAAGAAACAGATGATATAAATACTAGTCAACAAAATCCAGTAGATGAAAATAATCAAGAAGAAGAAATCATAGATATTGAAAATTATACTTTTGAAAGTGACTTTGAACCAGAGAAAGACGATACTAGCGTAATTGTAGAGGATGAAGACGGAAGAAAAGTTTTTGAAGATAATCCAGTTGTCAATAATGTTTATGATGAATTTGTAATTAGAGATAGAAAAAAAGTACATCAATTAAACACAGGTAAAGTAAAAGACTATGGTTTGAAATTTCAATACAAATCAGTTACCGTACAATTGGATAATTCCTTAATCTATGGAGGTCTTGATGTTTTTACAGGTCTTGAAAACACCTATTACCTTCCCGACTTGTCTATTAAAAGCAGTATAAAAGATGTTTTAGAAAATTATATATTAGAAGCTGGAATGAGAATACCAACTACTTTTAATGGATTAGAGTTTTTTGTGAATTTCCAAGATAAAAAGAAAAGATTAGATAAAAAATACTCTTATTACAGGAGTTCTAATGTTACTTCTATCAATAACATATATGCCTCAGTTGTACCTTCAAGAATCAAGACTTCAAGTGATTTAGCTCAAGTAGAATTGACTTACCCTCTTAATGCTTTTAACAAAATAAGAGGACGTTCTTATATTAGAAATGATAGAATGATTAGATATCAATCTACGGATACGTTAATGGTTAATAGAGAGTTCCAAAATCAAAGAATAGGTTTGGGTCTTGAATATGTATATGACAACACGCAAAATGTTCATTTAAATATTAAAAATGGTACACGAATAAAAATATTTTCGGATGTAAGTCAAAAAATGGATGTACAATTTTTTGAAGATTTTAAATGGCAATTTAATGGTATGATGTATAATATTGGTGCCGATTTAAGACATTATCAACCATTGTCCAAAAAAGTTATTTTTGCTTCTAGGTTTTCATTTGCTACTTCATTTGGAGCAGATAAAATTTTATACTATTTAGGAGCTACTGAAAATCCATTATTTTCTCCTATGAATTCTAATATTCCACTACCTGATTATGACGAAGATTTCACTTATCAAACACTTGCAGGGCAATTGCGTGGATTTAGATATAATATCAGGAATGGAAATAGTTTTGCATTTGCTAATTTTGAATTAAGAATTCCTTTATTTTCTAATTTAAAAATACGTTCAGGTATTATTAGAAATTTACAACTAGTTGGATTTTATGATGTAGGTACTGCTTGGAGAGGCGTAAGTCCATTTAATAAGAATAATCCTCTTAATACCTCAGTCATTAATGCTCCAGAAGGAACACCTCAAGTAATAAGTGTTACAGTCAACTATTATAGAGACCCAATTGTTTCTGGTTTTGGAGGAGGGATTAGAACAAAGTTGTTTGGTTATTTTTTAAGAGTGGATTATGCTAGAGGAATTGAAACTAGACAATTAATGCCTCCTGTTTGGCATGTTTCTTTAGGAACTGATTTTTAAAAAATTCATTAAAAACTTTGGATGCAACTCAACTTTAAAGAATTTGGTCAAGGAGAGCCCATAATTATACTCCACGGATTATTTGGAACCTTAGATAATTGGCAAACTGTAGCTAAAAGATTAGCCGAAAAATATTGGGTATTTATTGTTGACCAACGCAATCATGGCAAATCGCCTCATCATCCCGATTTTAATTATGAAATTTTAGCTGAAGATTTGTATCATTTTATGGATGAAAAATGGATTCATCAAGCTCATATTATTGGCCATTCTATGGGAGGAAAAACCGCGATGCAGTTTGCTATGAATTATCCTGATATGGTAGATAAATTAATAGTAGTAGATATTGGTCCAAAAGGATATAAAGGCGGACACCAAACCATTTTCGAAGCGATGCTATCACTCAATATTGATTCTTTAATTTCAAGAAAAGAAGCAGAAGAACACCTTAATAGTTATATAAAAGAAAAAGATGTTGTCCAATTTTTATTAAAAAATATTAATAGAAAAAAAGAAGGAGGATTCAAATGGAAAATGAATTTGGATTCTTTATACAAAAATTATGAATCTATATTAGCCCCTATAGGTAAGAAAATAGTAGATGT
Organism: Saprospiraceae bacterium; assembly: GCA_020630455.1. Lineage (GTDB taxonomy): Bacteria > Bacteroidota > Bacteroidia > Chitinophagales > Saprospiraceae > JAHDCE01. The sequence continues at coordinate 17,751 of JAHDBK010000005.1, read as the reverse complement.
TGAAACATTATTCATTAATGGTGCTCTATCGAATTATATTCAAGAAGAAGACAAACCGTTTATTAATACAATATTTAAAAATTCTAAATTTACAACTATTGAAAAAGCGGGTCATTGGGTTCATGCAGAACAACCAATGGAAATGATAAAAGTTATTCATTCATTTTTGGACTAACTAAATTAAAAAAATTATCAAATTATCAAGCACAACAACTAAAAAATAAGAGTATGTTAAAATTTTAATTATGCTCTAAAGTCGATTTTAAAATTATTTTTTTTGTAACTATTTTTAAAATTCAAATTATATAAATATGAGCATATTATACCAATACACATTGAAAAATACACTTTAGTTTTTCTGTAAAGACTTGAAGTATAGCAGTTGTGGTAAAGTTGTAATGAATTATCCGATACGGATGCGTATTATTCGTGCTTTAAAGTCATCTCAAAACGCTTAAAAAGGAATATTGAATAAACAGAAATGGATATATGTAGGTCCTTATGGTAGGCACAACAAAATCGGAATTATGCATGGGCCGATAAGTGGTAATCTTATGATTTATTATAATGATAAGATTATGACTGTTGATTTTAAAGTATTTGAGAATAAGACCTACAAATTTTTTATAGATGACAAACTTTGTGAAATCCACGTAGTACAACAAAGGAACGGGAGTTTCGGTTACGAATTTAAATTTGATTACAAAACAGAAACACCCCATAATATTGAAAGAAAAAAAAGAGAGCAACGCTGGACTATTCAAGGTATAGGAGCTATATTTGGTGGAATTGGCGTCTTGATTGCATTTATATCTGTTTTTTGGTTTTTTAGAGGCGTTTTCCTTGACCGACAATTACAAAATAATGGAGTAGATGGATGGGCGTCTATTCGAGTAATCGACCGATACAATTACAAAGAGGTGTACTATCATTTTGAAAATGCAGAAGGAGAAATTTACAATAGCAAACCCCTACCTAATAATGAATGCCTTACACCTGAAGGACTTCCACTAGCAGATGGTGATGTTTTTAAAATAAAATATGCTGCTAGTAATATTTTCAATCATAGATTAGATTACACTCAACCCAACCAAGAAACCCTTAAAAAAATCATTAAAAGAATTGCTGATTTTCACGTCCAACATCACCAAGGAAGAATGTTCGCAGAATTATTATGTGAAGTACAGGCGTCCTATGAACTGAGAGGCATAGATGGATTATTAGATGTATATAATCAATTAAAACCCGCTAGCAAAAGTGAAAATTTTAATGAAGAAAGTTTTTCTAGATTAATACACAATGACACATTTCAATTAGTAGTTCAAGGATGTATACAATAAACTAGTACACTGTAACATAAATTTATTGAGTTTTTGAAATAAGAATTTTGTTTTGAATCAATGAACGCCCGCAGCCTAATAGCCCTAGCTATTAAGGCGAGGACGTGAAGCAGAGTCAGAACAAAAGGCTCTTTCAAAATACAATTTTATTTATGTTACAGTGTACTAGTTTTATTAGGGAAAAAACACTTGTTCCTTTACCATTTTTACCTGTTCAGGCAAACAAACAGAAATAGTAATACAAATAGAAATAAAAAGCAGAAATGCAATAGCCCAAAATGTAGTGTTCTTCAGGCAATCCCATTTTTTTTCTACTATAATATAAGTCATATAGGCTGACAATACCGTATTGGTAAAAATTAAAGTAAGCATATTTTTCTCATGTAGTTTTATTCTTCTCAAATGGTTTTAAGCAAGACGAGAAAAACACAAAAGGGGTTGCATCTACACAATAAATTATTTTTTAAGGAGGTATTAGACGTTATTACGAAAAATTGATTATAGCTAAATTGTCTTTTTAATGATATTCTTCGTTATTCCTCTCAAACATAGCTAAGGCTATGCTTTTCGAGAAATGCCTCGACTATCATTAAAAATACTAATTTATCTTTCATAAAAAACTTTTCGTAATAACGTCTATTAATTAGACTCTTGATCGATTTTTCTTCTTCCAACTACAGGGAAGCTAGCATTACCATAATGAGAAAACTTCTGTTCCGCTTCAAGAGGAAAACTGTATTGGTCAACAAAGGTATAGAGGAAAGCAGTTAGCTCATCTTTATTAATATTCCTTGAACGAGGCTTTAAAAAATAGGCTAAATGTGCAATTGTTCCGTCTTCATTCCAAAATACTTTCAACCACATTTTTACTCCTTTGATATCAAAATCTATACTTTCCGCCATATCTTCCATTTCTTGCAACATGACCAACCATTTGAAATAAGCTCTACTCATATCATATTCGCAAACCTCTAATAATTGCGTTTTATACTCTTTAGAAACTTCTTCAAATTCATCCGCAAAATCTCCAATCAAGAAAACTTTTGGTAGGTTTACTTCTTTTATATCTTGATGAGCAAAAGAAGTAAACGGAAGTATAATTAGAGATAATATACTAATCTTCAATATTATATTTTTCATTATAGTTTATGCCTTTATCTAACAAATTACTTACACTCAAAATATCAATTGGTATTTGGGGAATTGTTATAGAAACTAACGAATATTAAGGGGAATCTCGTCTGTATAACATACAATATTAGTATATTTTAACTAAAAAAACAAAATATTGCTTGAGAAAATTTCTTTCCCAAGCAATATTTTAAGATTTTATTCAGAATTAGTTAGCTTTCGCCAAATAATATTTTTTATTTCTCAGCAACTAATTTGATCTTAATCCCCATTTCATCATTAATGAATTTATCTTTAAGATCTGGGAATAATGATTTTGAACCATAATTAACACCCCATAGAGTACGGTTGATGTTAAAATCAGCAGTTTCAGCAGTAACACCATTTTCAGCAATACTCACATTTGCCTTAAACTCAATACTATGAGTCGTATCTTTCATCATTAAGTTACCTTTGATAAGGTGAGTCATTCCTTCTTCTCCTTCAACAGCAGAAACTGCTGCAATTTCAAAAGATGCTGTAGGGTATTTCTCTACTTCAAAGAAATCTTCATTAGATAAGTGACCTACCAAACCTTGCTTGCTTTCTTCATCCATTCCTTCGTCAGTACATTTCATAGTAGCCATATCGATTACAAATTTACCTGCTTCGATATTACCATCTTTTACAGACAATGAACCTTCTTTCAAAGATAATGTTCCTGCGTGTTGACCTGTTGGTTTTGTACCTAACCAATTGACTACACTAGAAGAAGTATTTACATTATAAGTTACAGCTTCTGTTGAAGCTTGTGCTGGATCAACTTGATCGCCTTCATTAGCGTCATCTCCTTGAGGTGCATTATTACATGCTACCATTACTGATACCATTAAGAAAAGTACCAAAAAACGATTTAACAATTTCATTGTAGATTGATTTTAAATAATTGAATAATAATAAATTTGTGCAAAAGTATAACATTATTAATTATCCATTATTAAAATAGTTTAATTTCCTAATAAAATTTTAAAAAAAACACATTAATCGTTTTTTTCTATAGCCTTTAAACACCTTTTTAATGAATCTTTCCAATGTGGAATTTCAATTTGGTAGGTTTTTTTAATTTTACCTTTATTCATTACACTGTAATTGGGTCTTTGTGCAGGAGTAGGATATTCTTCACTAGTGATGGGATTTATATTACATTTAATTTTGGACATAGAAAATATTTCATTAGCAAAATCATACCATGAACAAACTCCTTCATTACTAAAATTAAAAATACCATAATGACAATTTCCTGCTTCGAGTTGATTGATGATTTCTAAAATAGTCGAAGCAATGTCTTCAGCATAAGTTGGAGAACCGATTTGATCAAAAACAATATTTAATTGATCTCTTTCTGCTCCTAAACGGAGCATGGTTTTTACAAAATTGTTTCCAAAAGAAGAATACACCCATGAAGTTCTAAGAATTATTGTTTTATCATTATAACTCTTTGCTGCGAAATCGCCTTGTAATTTAGTATTAGCATAAACCCCTTGTGGAGTAGTGGGGTCGTTTTCTAATAAAGGTCTATTTATTTCATTATGATATACATAATCCGAAGAAATATGAAATAAGGTCACCTCGTGTTCACTACAAGCTGAGGCAATATACTGTACTCCTTTGATATTAATTTCTCTACATAAATCTTGTTCAGATTCCGCTAAATCCACAGCAGTATAGGCAGCACAATTGATACAATAGTCAAATGATTCTAACTTGAAAAAATGTTTTACACTCTCTTCTTGACTTATATCTACTTGGTCTTTATCAATAAAAGTGAAAGTTGCATTTTTGATTTTTGGGGATAACTTTCTCAACTCAGAGCCCAATTGCCCTTTACTTCCCAGCACTAATATTTTCATTCTCTTTTAAGTATCTTTTAAGAAACCGAAAGATATATATACTTCATCAACTTCTCAAAGTTTTCTTTATTATTTTTATTAAAATTAACAAAAAAATTAATTAATTACCATATAATAATAAAAAGAACTCTTCATCAAAAGATAAAGAGTTCTTTTTATTATTCAAAGATATTATTTAATATAATTAGCTTTAACATATTCCCAATCTGGCAATTTAGAAATATGCCATTTTTTAATAATTTGACCATCTTTCCAAAGGACTACACCCGGATTGGAACGGACAATTGTTTTTAATAAAATATCATCAGCAGTCATGAAGGGATAAGTGGCTTGTACATGATGTCTAAATTCATCTATCATAGCCGTATCATAAGGTTTAGTAATACCATAAACCAGTATTTTTTCTTTTTCAGCTGCTTCAAAAAGTGGATTCACTTTATTTTTATAATAATTAGCATAAGTTTCATCCCAATCATAAGTCGTTGCAGTATAAGTAACTTCTTTTACTTCTGCGACTGTTTTTACGATTTGAACACTATCTTTGAATCCTTCCACTTCAGTGGTATCAATTTGCCAAATGGTATCTGGTCTAACCAATTGTTCTTGTTTTTCATCAAAATACCATTTATAAGCTACTGCCATGAGGTGATAATTCGGATAATTCAATAAATCATTTTCGACACTACTGCCATTCGGGTCAGTCACAAAGAATTCTGAAACTTTGGTCGTTTTCACTTCTTCTCTTACTTGATCTAAAATTTCCCATTGATCAACAAAAGCTTGGTCGCTAAATTTAGCCAAGTAATCATTCATCTCCATTACTATTTCTTCGCCTGTGCTTTTATTTTTTAATTTATAGGACAATTTAGCTTCTCCAACTGCTTTTTCTTCGGCAGCTCTTACATCTCTTACATGTGTACCTTCTTTAAAAGGACGAAAATCTTGCATTGGTAAATTCCAAAATGTATTTCTAAATGCAAATAAAGACACTAAAACAGTAGCAACTCCTAAGATAATCATTCTAATTCTTGGGTTGAATAATATATGTTCTTTAGCGGCAAAAACAATAAACAATATAGATGGTACTAATAAAAATACATCTTTAAAGAATGAGGTTTTGGGTTCGAGTTTGATAAAATCACCAAAACAACCGCAATCTGTTACCTTCATATTGGTTTTGACATATTCGCCCCACTTACCGAATTCGAAGAACGTAACGCCTTCTGGTAAATAACCCGTCAAATAAGTAAAACCCGTCAAAACGGTAAAGAATATAACCAAAAGAGCGAATAACCAAGCCGTTAATTTAGGTTTGAAACCTATAATTAGCATCAATCCTAAGATGATTTCAAATATAATCATGACCAAGGCAAATGTGAGCGTATGTTCTGCCAATGTGGTCCAAAGTCCTTGAAAAGCACTAAAATGCGTTTCAAATTCAGCAAAATAATCTTTCATTTTATAGGCAGTTCCCTTGGGGTCAACGGCTTTTACATAGCCCGAAAAGATGAATAATGCTCCACAAAAATGTTGCAAATAGGTCATGAACCAATTTTTGTGCTTTTCGATTAAGTCTTCCTTTTTTTCTTTTAGAAAATAGGTTAGACCTGTAAGCACTAAGGCGGCTATTGCTATTCTAATAATTAATCCTAATAAAGACATATTGTTAATTTTAGTATTTGAGTCTAGTGTAATAATATCACACTATTTATAATTATTTTATTTTTCTTTACTTTCTTCAATTTTAATCAAGGCAAATAATGCATAGTTGGCAATATCCATATAATTGGCATCTAATCCTTCAGAAATAATGGTTTTTCCTTCATTGTCTTCAATCTGTTTAACTCTCAACAATTTCATTAATATTAAATCAGTCAAAGAGGAAATTCTCATATTTCTCCATGCTTCACCATAATCGTGGTTTTTCTTTATCATCAAATCACGAGTGATTTGAATTTTATTTTCGTATAGTTCTTTAGTTTTTTCAAATTTTAATTCTACTGGGGCATTTTTAGGCAAATCCAATTGGATAAGTGCCATCATACTATAATTGACTAATGCGACATATTCTAATTCGATACTTTCCCCTACTTTATTGACTCCACTTTCTTCTATACTCTTTATCCTTTCTGCCTTGATGTATAATTGGTCTGTTAAGGAACTCGGTCGTAGTACTCTCCACGCAGTGCCATAATCTTTATTTTTTTTCAAGAAAATATCACTACATTGACTTAAAGCTGTATCATATTGTTTTAATGTCTTTTCCAATATTTTTTATTTTTTTGCAAATATAATGATTTGATACATTGCCTTTGCCTTATCTTTATCCAAATTCAAAGATATTTTTAAAAATATTATAAAATTGTTAATAAAAACAAAAGGCATTCCTAATATTTGTCAATAATGAATAATTTTACCTTAATCAATTGCAATGGCAAACTACTAGATTTATCTAGTCCTAAAGTAATGGGCATTCTCAATATAACTCCAGATTCATTCTACGATGGTGGACAATACACTAAAGAGAAAGAATCATTAGAACAAGTTGAAAAAATGCTAAACGAAGGAGCATCTATAATAGATATTGGAGGAATGTCATCTCGCCCAGGGGCTGAGTTAATTGATGAAAATGAAGAAAAAAAACGAGTCATTCCTATTATTAAAAAAATCATCAAGGAGTTTCCCAATACCATTATATCTATAGATACTATTAGAAGTGAAATTGTGAGGGCTGCAGTTGGTGAAGGTGCTTTAATCGTCAATGATATTTCAGCAGGTAAAATAGATGAAAAAATGTATTCAACAGTCGCCAAGTTGAATGTACCTTATATTTTAATGCACATGCAAGGTCAACCTCAAACTATGCAAACTGCTCCCCAATACCACGATGTTGTAGAAGATGTTCTTAGTTTTTTTATAAATGAAATTCAAGAACTAGAAGCATTAGGAGTAAAAGATATTCTATTAGATGTCGGATTTGGGTTTGGAAAAACTATTGCCCACAATTATCAACTCTTAAAAAGAATGAATGATTTTAAAATTCTTAATAAAATAATATTGACTGGTATATCCAGAAAATCAATGATATACAAACTATTAGAAATCAAACCCCAAGAAGCACTTAATGCTACTTCGGCTCTTCATATCTTAGCCCTTCAAAACGGCACTAAAATATTAAGGGTACACGATGTAAAAGAAGCAAATGAATGTATAAAATTACACAACTACATCAAGGAAATATAAAGAAATCTCTTTATTTATGACCCCAAAATTCATTAAAACAGCCATCTGTACTATTAATTGCGTTATAATACAAATCACTACCATTTATAGTATATGTACCCGTACCTGTTTCACCATTAGAATCCGTCGTTATTAACTTGTCTCCTTCTGTTCTCCAAGTACCATTTTCCGTTTCAGTTTGTTGAACTGGAAACCCAGCAACTGTTGCAGTTATATAAATATTAATTGTAAAAGTAAGGTCTTCTCTAAAAATCATATCAGCAGTTGCACAAAAAGGAACACCATCTTGTTCACCACAATAACCATCATTACCCGTAAAATCTAAATCATTATTATTAGCAGGGTCGTCACAGTTTGACAATTTTATTCTATCGGCTATCCAAGTTCCATATAGACGACTATCTATTGTTTCTTCTTTTTCGCAAGCAGAAAATGTTAGCAAGACAATAATTAATAAGCTAAAAGAGAATTGTATTTGTTTCATAATTTGAATTTTTTAATAAAAATAATATTTATAATAAAATAACGAATTAATATAACTATTCTGTAGTGTATCTGTTTATTTTTTTTGGTTTCCTACCATTTTCCAAATATATAAACAAGCATACGTACGATAAGGACTCCATTTGTTAGATATTTCAAGCAACTTCGTCTTTAGTTCCTTTTTATCTTCTATTTGTTCTAAATCATATATTTTTTTCATTCCATTTACAATAGCTAAATCTCCAATAGGAAAGACATCTGGTCTATTCAATGTAAACATCAAAATCATCTGGGCCGTCCAAACACCTACACCTTTAATTTGCGTTAATTTTTGAATAACTTCCTCATCACTTAAACTTTCCCAATTAATGTTTTGATGTTCTGCTTCGTTAAAAAAAGCAGATATATTGAGAATATAATTTGTTTTTTGTCTGGACAAACCTACACTTCTCAATGTTTCAAAGGGAGTATTGAGTATAGATTCTGGCTTCGGCATATCTAATCCATATAAGTCCAAAAACCGCTTATAGATTACTGATGCAACCTTTACGGAAATTTGTTGACTAATGATAGAGTAAATAAGAGCTTGGAAAATGTCTGGCTCCATTATATAATTGTCTTTCATTGAAAAAGAACTAATAACCGTCGACAGTTGTTTATCTTTTAATAAAACCGAGTGAATTTCATCTAAATTCATGTTAAATATTTAATTTTAGATTAAATCATTTAGCAAACATTACTTAAAAATGCCTAATATTAACTATATTTGCAGAACTTTTTAAGTTTTTGAGAGAATTATGTGTTTTATACATTTTTTAAAAGAAAAATATTAAAACATATTAATAAAGAATATAAGTAGAATGAGTAAGAAAAGAGTCTTAATAGTCACTCAAGAAATGGAGCCCTACACAGCTCTTTCAGAAATATCACAAGTAGTAAGTCAATTACCTAAACAAATCATGAAAAATGGCATGGAAATTAGAATTCTAATGCCTCGTTATGGTATCATTAATGAAAGAAGACACAGACTACATGAGGTTGTTCGTTTATCAGGAATGAACATCATCGTAAATGAAGATGACTATCCATTAATTATCAAAGTAGCTTCTTTGCCTCAAGCAAGAACTCAAGTTTATTTTTTAGATAACGATGATTTCTTTAAGAGAAAAGCTATTTTTGAACAAGATGGAAAAGCATTTGAAGACAATGAAGACAGAATGATATTTTTCTGTAAAGGCGTATTAGAAACCGTAAAAAAATTCGGTTGGCCTCCTGACATTATTCATTGCCACGGTTGGATGACATCATTAATTCCAGCATATTTAAAAACGGTATACAATAATGAGCCTTTATTCCAAGATTCAAATGTAATCTACTCCGCTTACAACAATACATACTCTGATTCATTTTCTAAGCAATTTATTGAAAAAGCGTCTATCAATGATATGCAAGAAGAACATATTTCAGTTTTTCAAGATGGAGAAAATATAAACTTACACAAAGGGGCAATCCATTATGCTGATGCTATCATCCAAGGAAGTAAAACAATGGATGAAGGCATAGTAGATGTAGTTGAAAATTTGGACAAACCATTCTTAAACTTTCATGGAGAGGAAACTCAACTTGCCGACTATATGGAATTCTACAATAATTTATTAATAGAAAATGTAGAATAATTTAACTAAAAACACATGATGGCAAAATTGAAATTAAATGTGCTATATATAGCGGCATTCTTATTAACGTTTACCTATGCTTGTAATGAGCCTACTGATTTAGCTTCGGAATTAGTTGCTGGACAATTTTCTGATATTAATTTTACAGATAGTATTACTGTCCGTACTTTATCTACTACACAAGATTCCGTATTTACCTTTTCAAGTGATATATCTATTCAACATAAAAACTATTTATTAGGTCATGTAGACAATCCAATCTTTGGAACTGCTCATGCTTCAATTTATGCTGATTTTGGATTAACACTGACTAGTTCTTTTTCTACGCTAAGTTTCCTTGCAGATGATACTGCTGTATTTGATTCTCTTGTACTTTCAATAGCTTATGATTCTTTAAGAACTTATGGAGATACTTTATTACCTCAGAACATGATGATTTATCGTTTGAGTGAAGAAATTGACAACACCGTGAATCATTATTCCAACGAATCTTTTTCTCATTTCCCAACACCAATTGCAACACAAACAATCATACATCAACCAACGACAGAATACAAGATTAACGATACTACATTTGTAACGCCACATCTTAGAATTCATTTAGATGATGCTCTTGGTCTAGAATTAATGAATCAAGACTCAGCAGTATACTCTAATAATGATAACTTTCAAAGTATTTTTAAGGGCATCAAAATTGATACAGATGATATCAATTCTAATTTTGTGGGCTTCAACCTTGCTTCTGCTTATACATTTATGAAGTTATATTATACCGTTGATGATACTACTCATTTAGAATACACTTATCAAATCGGTGATTTAAGTGTAAAATACAATGAATTTAACCACGATTATTCTGGTAGTATTTCAGAACCTTTTATTAATAATCAAGCTAATAGCGACAGTTTAGTCTTCGTTCAAGGAATGTCCGGTTTAAATGTAAAGGTTGATTTCCCTCATATCCAAGACCTTACCAATATTATAGTAAATAAAGCAGAGGTAGAGTTCACTTTTGCTCATTTGGATGGTGACGACATTTCCAACTACTACATACCTGATAATTTAGTTTTGAACTACCTAGAAGATGATGGTAATTATTATTTCATTACAGATGTAACTAATGCTGTAGCAATAGGAAGCGTAGGTGATTATTTTGGTGGCGAACCCACAATGGTTGAAGATAATGGTCAAATGTTGTATAAATACAGAATGAATGTATCTAATTATCTTCAAGATATTATTGATGGAAATCTTGATAATAATAGTATATATTTACAAATATATTTAAAAAACCAATATGCCACTCGAGGTGTTTTCTACGGAGGAGGGCATTCACAACATCCTGTTAAGTTATATCTAACGTATACTAAAATATAACTTAATACATTTTTCATTAGACGTTATGACGAAAAGTTTTTTATGAAAGATAAATTATTATTTTTAATTATAGTCGAGGCATTTCTCGAAAAACATAGCCAAAGCTATGTTTGAGAGGAATAACGAAGAATATCATTAAAAAGACAATTTAGCTATAATCAATTTTTCGTAATAAGGTCTATTATATAAGGGTATGTTTAAGTTTTAATTGAAAACTAAGGATAATTTAATTATTATTTTTATATTTATAATTCATCTATTAATTTCTTTCCTTAATTTTAAAATTAGTCAATTATGTGTGGAATAGTCGGATATATTGGAAAAAAAGATGCTTATCCTATAATTATTAAAGGTTTAAGACGCTTAGAGTATAGAGGTTACGATAGTGCTGGTGTAGCTTTACTCAATGGTAATCTTAACATCTATAAGAAAAAAGGTAAAGTACAAGACTTGGTAGATTTTATTGATGATAATAATACTTCAGGAAGTATTGGAATGGGACATACTAGATGGGCAACACATGGAGCCCCAAATGACACAAATGCCCATCCTCATTTATCTCAAAATAAGAGATTAGCAATAATACATAATGGTATTATTGAAAACTATGAAAGTATCAAACAATGGCTTGAAACAAGAGGACACTCCTTTGCAAGTGAAACAGATACTGAAATATTAATTCATTTAATTGAAGAAATTTTAAATGAGGAAGATTGTAGCACAGAAGAGGCAGTAAGAATAGCTCTGAATAAAGTAATCGGAGCATATGCCATCGTTATTATTGACAGATTAAATCCTAAAAAATTAGTAGCGGCTAGAAAATCGAGCCCTCTTGTAATCGGATTAGGAAAAGAGGAGTACTTTATTGCTTCTGATGCTACTCCTATTGTTGAATATACTAATCAAGTTGTTTATTTAGATGATGATGAAATTGCAGTTTTATCTTTAAAGGATGGGCTACAAATATCTAAAACAGATAAAACAGTTATTTCTCCTTCAATTTTAGAAATAAACCTAAAAATAGAATCTATAGAGAAAGGAGGCTATGATTTCTTCATGTTAAAAGAAATCTATGAGCAACCTAAAACAATCAGCAATGGAACTAGAGGTAGGTTTAACGCACAAGAAGGATGGACTAGATTAGGTGGTATTGATAAATTCAACAATAAAATAATCAATGCTAATAGAATAATAATCGTTGCTTGTGGGACTTCTTGGCATTCAGGCTTAATTGCTGAATATATGTTTGAAGACTTAGCAAGAATACCTGTAGAAGTTGAATATGCTTCTGAATTTAGATATAGAAATCCAATTATTACAGAAAAAGATGTCGTTATTGCTATTTCTCAATCTGGAGAAACAGCCGATACTCTTGCCGCATTAGAATTAGCTAAACAAAAAGGTGCACTTACTTATGGCATTTGCAATGTCGTGGGCTCTTCTATAGCCAGAATAACTGATGCTGGTTCATACATCCATGCTGGACCAGAAATTGGTGTTGCTTCTACGAAAGCTTTTACAGGGCAAGTAACCATTCTGGCATTAATGGCATTACATCTAGCCAATAAAAAAGGAACTATTTCAGAAACGAGGTATAGAACCTTATTGGCAGAGCTTGAAAACATTCCTCAAAAAGTCGCCAAAGCATTAGAAACTGATGCTGTTGTAAAACAAATTGCTAATAAAGTTAAAAATAGCAATAATGCCCTCTATTTAGGAAGAGGATATAATTTCCCTGTTGCATTAGAAGGAGCATTAAAACTTAAAGAAATATCATATATACATGCAGAGGGTTACCCAGCTGCTGAAATGAAACACGGTCCCATCGCTTTAATTGATGAGAATATGCCTATTTTTGTAATTGCTACAAACCAAAGTGCTTATGAAAAAATTGTAAGTAATGTTCAAGAAGTAAAAGCAAGAAAAGGCAAAGTTATTGCTGTAGTTTTAGAAGGTGATACTCAAATAAAAAAATTAGCTGATTATATTATTGAAATACCAGAAACAGACGAAGTATTTTCTCCGCTAATTTCTGTGATTCCATTACAATTATTATCATATCACATTGCTGTTATGAGAGGATGTAATGTAGATCAACCCAGAAATTTAGCCAAATCAGTTACCGTAGAATAAATTTTTTAAACTAAAATTAATAAATATGGAGTACAACTCCCAGAAAGATTTGCTTATTATTCCTGAATATGGACGTAATATGCAAGGAATTATAAGACATGCTTTCACTATTAAAGATAAAGAAGAAAGACAAGCTTTTATTGAAAAAATTGTCGACTTAATGCAGCAAATGTATCCACAAGGAAGAAATGTAAAAGATTCTAAATTGAAGTTATGGCAACACATTATTAGAATTGCTGAAAAAGATTTAGAAATCAATTACCCAGAAGGTCTTTCCCCTGAAGACCAAGCAGTTAAGCCTGACATGATCAAGTACCCCGAAGAAGTCAAAAGATTTCGTCATTATGGGAAAGGTGTTAAAGTTCTTATAGCTAAAGCGATGTCTTTAGATGAAGGAAAAAGAATTGGTTTTGCCAAAACAATCGCTTCTTATATGAAAATGGCCTATGTTAATTGGCACAAAGAGCTCAATGTTAGCGATGATATTATTAAAGCTGATTTATTAACTATGTCTAATGGTAAATTAAAGTTAGATGATAATTATCAAATTAATATCATTCATAGTAATAGAAGAAATTCTAATGCAAGCCGTACCAACATCAACATTGTAGGAAGTAATAACAAAAAGAACAAAAGAAAAAAGAAGAAAAGGTAAACTTCATCTCATCTAAGTATCTTTTTTTGAAATTTTCGACTTTAAATCTCTTGAATAACGATGCCTAATGATTTTATAAAAGTAGTAGGAGGAAAATCTTTAAGTGGAGAAATTATTCCACAAGGAGCTAAAAATGAAGCACTACAAGTATTATGTACTACTTTATTGACTTCAGAACCTATTACTATATCTAATATTCCCAATATATTGGATGTACAAAAATTAATTTCACTATTAAAAGGCTTAGGAGTGAAGATTAATAAATTAGCTGAAGATACTTATTCTTTTCAATCTGATGATTTAGATTTAGATTTCCTTCATTCTCCTGATTTTGTAAAAGATGCTCAAAGAATTAGAGGCTCTGTAATGTTAGTTGGACCTTTATTGGCTCGCTTTGGAAAAGCATTATTACCTAAACCTGGAGGAGATAAAATTGGAAGAAGAAGACTAGATACACACTTCAATGGTTTTATAAAATTGGGTGCCAATTTCTTATATGATGATACTAATAAAATATTTTCTGTAGAAAGTCCAAAACTAAAGGGTACTTATTTATTAATGGATGAAATATCTGTTACAGGTACTGCCAATGTTGTCCTTGCTGCTGTAATGGCAGAAGGAATTACCCAAATTTACAATGCTGCTTGTGAGCCTTATGTTCAACAATTATGTAAACTCCTCAATAGAATGGGTGCTAAAATAAAAGGCATCGGTTCCAACTTATTGACTATTGAGGGAGTAGAAACGCTTCATGGAGCGGAACACCGTATTCTACCTGATATGATAGAAATTGGTAGCTTCATTGGAATGGCTGCTCTAACTCAATCTGATATTACTATAAAAGATTGCCAAGTAAAAGAATTAGGGAATATTATACCTGTTTTTGAAAGGTTTGGATTAAATATTCAAATACAAAATGATGACATTTATATCCCTGCTCAAGAAGAATACGAAGTTCAATCATTTATTGATGGTTCTATCATGACAATATATGATGCTCCCTGGCCTGGTTTTTCTCCTGATTTAATGAGTATTTTATTAGTAATGGCAACTCAAGCAAAAGGTAGCGTTTTAATTCATCAAAAAATGTTTGAAAGTCGCTTATTTTTTGTAGATAAATTAATAGATATGGGAGCTCAAATTATTTTGTGTGACCCTCACAGAGCTACGGTTATTGGTCTAAATAGAAAACATCAATTAAGAGGTATTTCGATGACATCTCCTGACATACGTGCTGGTGTTGCCCTTCTTATCGCCGCTTTATCTGCTAAAGGTGAAAGCATTATTCATAATGCCCATCAAATAGATAGAGGTTATCAAAACATAGATGAAAGGTTAAGAAAAATTGGTGCCCAAATCAGCAGACAATAAAGTATTATCTAATTTAATCTTTTTTCAATTTCTTCTAAATCAAAGGTTGTAAAACAGGCTTTTCCTCTAGGACTTTTATAAGGAATATTACAAGCAAATAATTGGTCAATGAGTTCTTGCATTTCAATAATATTCAACCGTTTCCCTTTTTTAATACTAGTGCTATAAGCCATTGTTCTTGCTATATTTTCTTGAATGTCTAATTTTAAATCAATATTTTTTTGATATTGTTCAATTAGTCTTTCAATCAAATCCTCTTCTTTGATATCATTCACACCTGCGGGTAATCCATGTACTACAAAAGTATTTTGCCCTAGACTTCTAATGTCCATTCCTAGAGGTTTTAAAGCATCTGTAATTTCATTTAAAACAATAGCATCCGAAGGATTTAATTCAATAGTTTTAGGAAAGAGTTCTTGTTGAATACTGTTTTCTTGATTTTCTAATATTTTAAAATATTTTTCATACAATATTCTTTCCGAAGCAGCTTGTTGGTCAATCAACATAAACCCAGAACGGATTTGGCTAACAATATAAGCATCATGTAATTGATATGGAACTTTGCCTTTTTTAGAAAATGTTCCTTTATCATCATCTAATTCATGACTACCCGACACTTTACTTTCTATAGTAAGCGTTTCTTTTTCCTCTATCGGTTCATTATCAGAATTCAAAGGTTCTTCTTCTGTACCTTCATATAATTTTTGCCAGTTTTTTAAATTATTCTGATGCCTTTTATCTTCTTTTGGGCTTCCGCCAATAGAGGATGAAAATTTGATCACATTCTGCTCTTGATGTTGTGGATTAACCGCTGGATTATTTTTAATAAATGTTGGTTCCGAATTAAAATCCAAAGTTGGCATTACATTATATTGTGCTAAAGCATGGCGAACAGTTACTTTTAAATAATTATAAATTAATCGTTCGTCATCAAATTTTATTTCTTGTTTAGTAGGGTGAACATTAATATCTATTTTGGCTGGATCAATTTCTATAAATAAGAAGTATAAAGGATAATTTTCTTTAGGCATTAAGTCTTCGTAGGCACTCATAACAGCATGATGGAGATAGCCACTTTTAATAAAGCGACTATTTACAAAAAAGAACTGCTCTCCTCTAGTTTTTTTTGCAAACTCTACCTTTCCTACAAATCCATAAATTTTAATGATATCCGTATCTTCATCGACTGGAACTAATTTTTTATTGGTATTCACGCCTAACAAACCTACAATTCTTTGCCTCAAATTTCCAGCAGCTAAATGATACATTTCAGAACCATTGTGATGTAATGAAAAGAAAACGTCATGATGTGCAAGAGCAACCCTTTGAAATTCATCAATGATATGACGCATTTCAACCGTATTGGATTTCAAAAAGTTTCTCCTAGCAGGAACATTAAAAAATAAATTTTTAACAGAAAATGTTGTCCCCGCAGCACATTGACAAGCTTCTTGTCTTTTTATTTCAGAGCCTTCGATTTGAATAAGCGTCCCAACTTCATCATCAGTCCTTCTCGTTCTTAGTTCGATTTGTGCAATAGCAGCAATCGAAGCAAGTGCTTCTCCTCTAAACCCCATCGTTCTAATACAAAATAAATCTTTGGCAGCTTGAATCTTAGAAGTGGCGTGCCTTTCAAATGACATTCGAGCATCAGTCTCAGACATACCACAGCCATTATCAATGACTTGAATGAGGGTTTTTCCAGCATCTTTTATGACTAATTTTATTTCTGTACTGCCTGCATCTATTGCATTTTCCAACAATTCTTTAACAACGGAAGCAGGGCGTTGAATTACCTCCCCCGCAGCAATTTGATTAGCAATAGCATCTGGCAATAATTTTATTACGTCCGCCATATAGCAAAGGTACAAACATTAGTTTATTTATTTATATTTTAATATTAATATTTTTGAACAAAAAAACAAAATGATAAAGAATTTTCTTTATATATAAAGAAAAATTAAAGCAAGCCCAAGTGTGATTAATAAGGCAAAAATCAAAACCATCATATTCGCTTTAAAAACGGCTTTTCTCCTCACCTTCCCCAAATCCATTCCAGAAGTATTGACACTTCTTCTCATTCCTGTTTTGATGCGTTCTTTACGAGCATCCTCTGTATCTTCTGCTCTTTTCTCGGCTCTTCTAACCCTTTCTTTCAACTCTTCTTTTTGTTCATCATAATATCTAGGAGTATATTGAAATTTTTTGTGCTTAGGTGTCCTAAATAAATTGCCTCTAATATTCATTTCATTATTTTTTAATAGTTATTAATTGTAAGTGTCTAAAATTATTCATCTAATATCTAGGTATTTATTATGATGCTAAATTAAATTATATAGTTGTATAAAATTATAAGTATTTTCTAACTTTATCTTATTTTTAAGACTAAATCAAGTATTCATGCCAATAATTAAGAAAATAAAAGGAAAAAGTCCACAATTTGGTCAAGGTTG
>JAHDBK010000475.1 GCA_020630455.1 Saprospiraceae bacterium | reverse complement strand
AAGGACATAATGGCGATTATTTGAAGCACCTTATTAATAACAAAATCTCTTTATATTCTTTTTCTTTTTCAATTGCAAATGAAAAAGAAAAAGTAGAAAAACAGGAAGCAAAAAGCGGCTTAAACACGGAGAAAGAAGACTATTTAATTTACGAAAAAGAGGGCATTAAAACGGTGTTGTTAGGCGGTATCAATCTGCAGCAAATAGATAGATTGCGAGTGACGATATTAATGGAGAGAATACCTAAATTGAGTTCATTACATAGCATCCGTCAAAGTGGAATGGACTTGTATAATGATAATTTATTGGAACGATTTATAAGAAGAGCCAGTGAAAAATTGGAAGTAAACAGTCAAAAAATCCGTTTGATATTGAGTGAACTTATTGAAGAGTTGGAACAATATAGAATGACTAAAATGGAGGCTTTTAGAAATAAAAAACCTAAAATCAGAAAGCTAAGTGAAGCTCGTCGCCAAGCAGCGATGGAGTACCTGCAGTCAAGCGATTTACTGAAAAGAACGAATGAAGATATAGGAAAAACAGGCGTCATCGGAGAAGAAAAAAACCGCTTATTGATGTACTTGATAATGAGCAGTCGCAAAAGAGAAAAGCCATTACATATTATCAGTTTAGGAGCGAGTGGCACAGGCAAAACTTACCTACAGGAACGTATATCGGAACTCATACCAGAGGAAGAAAAAATAGAAATCACGATGCTATCAGACAATGCTTTTTACTATTTTAGTAAGGAAGAATTAAAGAATAAATTGGTCGTGATAGAAGACTTAGACGGAGCAGAAAATGTGCTTTATCCACTTCGTGAATTAATGAGTAAATCACGCATTACAAAGACGGTAACGATTAAAGATAATAATGGAAAAATGAGAACGGTAACCCTAGAAGTAGAAGGACCAATTTGTGTATCAGGAACAACAACCAAGGAGCGATTATATGAAGACAATGCCAACCGTTCGATATTGATTTATAGGGATGAAAGCAGGGAGCAAAAAGACCGCATTATGCAGTATCAAAGGCAGCTGAGCAGTGGTAAAGAAAACAGCCAAAACCAAGAAGCCATCAAGGAATTATTTAAGGATTGTCAAACGATATTACGTCCTATAAAAATCATCAATCCTTATGCAGAAGACTTGAAAATCCCTGTCGAAGTGTTCAAACCATTAAGGACAAACGCCCATTATTTACAGTTTATTGAGGTGGTAACTTTTTATCATCAATACCAAAGAGAAGTGAAAAGGACAGCACAAAATGAAGCCTATATAGAAACCACTTTAGAAGATATTGCAGCTGCTAATCAATTGCTAAATGAAGTCTTATTGTATAAATCAGATGAGTTAAGCGGAGCTTGTCGCAGCTTCTTTGAACGCTTAAAAAGGCATCTAAAAAACCAAAAGACAAAGGTATTTTATGCTAGTGAAATCCGCCAAATATTTAGAATGAACCCAGAGAATTTAAAGTACTATTTAAGGCAATTGAAAAAATATAATTTATTGAAAATTATAGGAGGTAATCGCTATAAAAAAGGTTATGAATACGAGATTAGTTCGATAGAAGAATATGAGCAATTACAAGGCAAAATTAAAACGGTATTGGATAAATGCTTAGAGAAAATCCAATCTAAAGAATTGGTAGGTGGGTAATGTGGGTAACAGTGGGTAATTGAATGAGTTACCCACCTAAAGCAATGAAAGAGAGGGGTTTAAGATAGTGGGTAATAAAAACGCCAAAAAGGTCAAGCGGACACTTATTTTTTTTAATGGAAAAGCATTATAAAATGAAAAAATCACTACAAATACAGGGCTTTAAAGAATGGTTAGCCACCTTGGGTTATGCATCGAGTACGGTCTATTCTTTTCCTTTACAATTAGAAGAATATTTAGATTGGTTGGAGAATGAGAAAAGGGCAAATAATAAAGAAAGTGCTTTATTATTCATGGATTATTTTAAGAATAGAAAACATAAAAGAAAGGCAGGTGGCTTGAGTATTGCTCACATCAATAAGCAAATAGATGTGTTGAATAAGTATTTTGAATATTTATATGATAATGAAAAAATCAAGGAGAAAATCAGAATAGACCGCTTATTAGATAAAGAAATACCACAGCGAAAAGTATTGACAAAAGCACAAATCCAATCCTTGTATGCAGCGACTGAAAATGACATATTTGGGATTAGAGACAGAGCAATGTTGAGTGTATATTATGGTTGTGGATTGAGAAGAAAAGAGGGCTTAGATTTAGAGCTGAGTGATATTATATTAGAGCAACAACTGTTGAGAGTAAGGAGGGGGAAGAATGGTTATGAACGCTATGTGCCAATGAGTAAAAACTGCTGTAAAGACTTAGAAAATTACCTAGTTAATGTACGTCCATATTTATTAAAAACGAAGTCAAATGAGAGCGTATTTATTAGTGAAAGAGGCACAAAATTAAGTGATGGGGCAATGATACACCGCTTGAAGAAATTACAAATAAAAGCGGAGCTGAACGAAGAAATTGGCTTACATACTTTGAGGCACAGTATAGCAACTCATTTACTCCAAAGTGGCATGAGTTTAGAGCATATAGCTTTGTTTTTAGGACATAGAAGTTTAGATAGTACGCAGATATATACGCATTTAAAAAGTATTAAATAATAAAGAAATCTCTTTATCAATGAAAGAATTATTGAAAAGCTACGAAGAATATTTATATAGTCTAAAATTAAGGATGAGGACAGTAGAGGGGCATTTGAATAATATAAAAATGTTCTTAGAATGGTTGATAAAAGAAGTGATAAAAGTAGAAGAAGTGAGGCAGTCAGATGTGCTAGAATATATTAGATATTGTAAAGAAAAAGGGAATAAAAAAGTAACTATCTTCAAAAAAGTATTGAGCATCAAACACCTGTATAATATGCTTGAAAACAGTGGTGAAATTACACGCCATCCAGTTATAAATATAGAGATAAGAGGCATTGTAAAAAGACAGATTAGAGGGACATTAAACGAAGAAGAATTAGCGGAAATATACGAAACGTACCAGGAGGGAAGTTTAGAACGAAAACGGAATAAAATCATGTTGGGATTATTGATTTATCAAGGCATCCACTCTGGAGAATTAGCCACAATAAAAATCAAGGATATAGACTTAGAAAAAGGGATAATCCATTTAGCGAAAAAGCCAAAAATAGAAGCAAGGACACTCGCATTAAAACCTCATCAGCTGCTCCCCATACAAAACTATTTAGAGCATATTAGACCTTTACTTTTAGCAGAAAAAGAAAGCGAATTACTATTTATCAGTAGAAAGAGTAAATACATTAAAAACAGCATTAGAGCCTTGTATAATCAAGTAAAAAAGCAGCAACCTAAAATCCAAGCACTTCGTCAAATCAGAGAGTCCGTCCTCATTCATTGGCTTAAAAGTCACAGTTTAAGAGAGGTGCAATATAGAGCAGGTCATCGTTATATTAGCAGTACCGAAGCCTATCAAACGGAGCGTTTTCAATCCCTACAAAGTCAAATCAACCGCCTGCATCCGCTTGAAAATCCAAAATAAAATCTAATTCCTTTTTATTTTTCAATTGCAAAAAAT
>JAHDBK010000474.1 GCA_020630455.1 Saprospiraceae bacterium | reverse complement strand
AACCACCTATATTTTGGTACTTTGTGCTGAAGTATGGGTGTTTTTTTATTGTCATGTTGATGTAATAATATAATTTATAGCAAAGTTCTTGCAAGGTATTTGTTCAGAAATGATAGGCTCATTGACTATTTCTGAGATTTAAACCAAAAAATATTATTTACATAAAAACAAACTGATGAAAAAATTAAGGATGAAAAACAAACAAACATTACTCTTTATAATATTATTACTAGTCGGCATAAATTCTGCTAAAGCTCAAAAATTACTATTTGGCGGAACTGGAAGTATTGCATTAAGTAAGGTAACATATGATTTGTCAAAAAAATATTGTAAGTCAAAGTATGCTCCGACAACAAACTTAGGCGTTTTCTTAGAGATGCAAATTAGTCAAAAATCATTCTTGGGAGTGGAAGCATTATGGATTCCAGTTCGAGGGAGTATGACTTGCCACTCTAACATTAATGATAGCGAAATAGTTGGAGAGTTTTCTAACACAAAGATATTATATTTAAACTACATTGGGATGCCAATATATTATCGACTTAAAATGGGAGCACTTGGAATCAAAGTTGGTTGTCAGCCAATGGTAGTTTTATCTAGGTCATTAACTTCAGAGATTATTATGCAATTTTATGGTGACCCATTTGAACTCAAATATGAAGATAAAAACAAAGAGCTACCATTACATAAATTGAATATAGGTCCTAAAATTGGATTGGATTACAGATTAAGTAGTAAAATTAGATTAAGAATGGATTATTATCTTGGCTTAATAGATATACAACCTAAAACAGATGATTTACAACAAAGAAATAGACAATTAAATATTGGAATTCAGTACACTTTTAGTAAATTTGAATAGAAAAGGTTATGCCCAATGATTAACTGATAGGGCAGATACAAGAGCAAAACACTTTTTCACTTTGATTTAACCCCAAAATACCACATACTTATGAAAAAAACAATCAACTTACTTTTAGTATTCATTCTTGTCAGCAATATTTCATGTAATAAAGAAACACTATTGGAAGAAAAGACTATTTTCATTGAAGGAAACCCTTTTCAACTAATGGAAATAGCAAATTTGGACTTAATGGATGGCGTTTATGATGCAAATATAAATGATGTTTTTATTAAAGTAATCGCTCAGAAAGGCATAGTCAAATGGATAATGCCAGAGATGAATGATGGAGAATATAGAATGATTTTTCCTAAGCAGGATACTAATTATAAAGTGAATGTGTTGATTAAAAATAATGCTGTAATTGAAGATGCAAATGCGTATTTGAAAGATTTTATCAATGAAGTAGATATAGGACTAACAGCTACTCAGATAGCCCAAATGACGGCTGACTCACAGCTTAAATATGCTAAATTTTTAGCTATAAATCGGGATGAAATCTTAAAAAATGTACGTAATGAAATACAACATAAAAATTCAGCATGTTCTACCACGCTTTCCGTAAACCAAAGCATTTCTCTAAATGTTTTGTCAGAAAAAAAATGGAACTCATCGGGGATTTGTATCACAGCAGGAGAAGTTTATCAAATTTCCGCCTCTGGAATATGGACAGATTGGTGTACTGACACAGATGCAAACGGTTATAGCGACTGTTTGATGGATTTATTTGGTTTTTTAAGAAGGGCACCCAATCATGATTGGTTTAAATTAATGGCTTCGATTGGTAGACAAAAAAACTATCCAATAGGAATTTCTCAACAAATTACCGCCACAGAATCGGGACAATTAGAATTTTATGCTAATGATGTGTTGGGTTTTTATTGGAATAATATAGGAAGTATAGGGGTGACAGTCACTAGGGTTTATTGAAAATGAAAAAACTAGTAAATACAAAAACTAAATATGAAAAGAAATATAGTTAGTCTAGTTATAGGAGTGAGTTTTTTAGTCATTCTGGTAACGGGGATATTAATGTATTTTCAACCATTTCAGACACCTATTGCAGCACTACATACTACATTCGGCTTGCTTTTTTTGATTGGAGCCTTATTTCACATTTGGAATAATCTCAAACCATTAAAAAAATACGCAACAGATAGAAAATCTAAGCTTGTATTAAGCAAGCCTTTCCTATCCATAATCCCCGTTCTTTGTGCAATTGCTTATTTTACATATTTCGGAATTTTTGGCTTTAATAGCATTTATGATTGGGGAAATAAATACAGAAGTCAGCAATTGGGAAAAGAGCTTATCTCAAAAGATTTTGAATTTATAACATTAACAAAACCAATAGGCGATTATACGATAGAATTGGAGGGCAAAAAAGGAGATTCATTTAAATACCCCATGTTTGCTGCTTGGGCAGAGGATACCCTTGGAAATTACATCAAAACAGTGTATGTTTCCAATACAATAGGAACAAGTATTTATGCTTTTAAAAAAGGTGTTAAAGGTCAACATATAATTAGAAGACCTTCGGGACTGCCTGTTTGGGCGCATAGAAGAAATATCATAGCTGAAGATGGCTTAATGATTCCGCTAGGCAAGGCACCTGATTTAGATGGTTATACAGGGGCTACTCCATTGAAAGATTTTGTTATCCAGTCCCAAACAGATTTAGACCAGTACTCAGCGATTAATATTTTTTTTGAGGTCAATCAATCTTATGATTGGAATGAATATTACTCTAAAGATCGTTTTCCAAATGATTCTATCTATACAAAATTAGGTCAATCGGGGCAACCATCATTGGTTTTTGGAACAAGAATTGATTTTAGGTCATTAAAAAATAAAAAAAGCTATGTATTAAGACCAATGGGGCATGGTCATCATTCGGGTGCTAATGGCACATTATATAAAGACCTTACAAATATAACAACCGCCTTTAATATTGTTGAGCGATTTATCATAACAATTTATGATAAAAAGTCGTTGAAATGATGGTATGTTTCAAATCCTGTGTTTTTCAACCAAACAGTTTCCACTTACTTTAACAGTTTATGGATTCGTGATTCGTTCAGATTTTTTAGTTATTTTTTGCATGAGTTCTGTAACGAAGGCTTTAGCCGTGATTTATTCACAGAAATATAAAAACATTATACAAATCAATAACACTCTACCATCTCTAAAAACTAAATATCCAAAAGCCTGAACCACATACATCTGCTCAGGAAGAGGTGTTAGGAAGAAAATGAAACAGAACCAATCATTTTGCAAAAACAAAAAAGGGTGCAATCAAATATATATTGGATAAACGAGGATAAAATTGGCGAAAAAAAAATTGGAACAATGGCTCGACCAAGAGGAAACGACTGGTTAGAGGATGAAATAAAAGGCTTAAAAAGTAGAGAAACAGACTACCTAGTTTCACTTTTAGAGCAATCAGAAGCATGGGAATTAGGACTGCAAGACGAAAAAAAGCTATGTTCAAAATGGGGAATCGAATTTATAAATTTCCCAATCAAAGACATACATACACCAAAAAATGAGGGCGAATTTATTCGATTAACTGGCGAATTGGCAAGCTATGTAAACAATGGAAAAAAAGTAGTGATTCACTGTCGAATGGGCATTGGCCGCTCGTCCATTTTAGCAGCAGCAGTTATGATAAAATTAGGCTACGAAGCAACAAAGATTTTTGAAATAAT
>JAHDBK010000473.1 GCA_020630455.1 Saprospiraceae bacterium | reverse complement strand
AAAGAATATTCTTTATTTTTTCTTTTTTTATTCATATTTATAATATTAAATTAATATTAAGAGCATATTTAATTATCTAATGCCCCTTCACTAATCCATAGTTCAATAGATTGGATATCACAAGTTGGAATTGGTGGTGAATTTAAAGGCATGGCCACAAATCCTTGTTCTTGTTTTATTGCTCCTATTAAGCTACCATCATCAACTTTTAACTTGACATCACTATAAGTATCTAATGCAATTCCACCACCTGCTGAAGCGGCTACATTTGTAGCATGGCATCCGTTACACCAATTGTCCAAAATTGGAGTAACAACAGCTGCAAAAGTAGAGCTAGTAGGACAATTTACGTCAAAGCAATCAGCTGTTTCTGGAGCACCTTTATTTATCCAATCCTTTATTAAGTTAATTTCTTCTATGTTTAGGGGATTAGAAGGAGCGGGAGGCATAATTTGGTCATTGGTACTAGTAATGGTTTCATAAATAATGCTATTATGAGGATTAAAAGGGTCTATTCCTTCTAGAATTCCATCATAATTAGATAAATCATATCCTTTTGTTTTATTAATAGGGTCATGGCATCCACTTATAGCACAATTGCTAACAAAAATAGGTAAAATTTCAGATTCAAAACAAATTCCTACTTCAGAATAAGTAACAGGATATTTATCATTAGCACAATATTGAAAACAAATAGATAAGATTAAGAGAGAAAATATTCCTAAATAAGTCTTTTTCATATTTTTTAATTTTAATTAAGCCTTACAAATCTTCTTCATAAACCCAAGTTTTGAATGTTTCTAATACATCAAATTCACCTATGGTTTCATAACCATCTGACATGACAAGCGCCTCTGCATAGTGTACGATTAAATCTTTTATGTCTTTTTCAAGTTCCGCATTGAATTTCTTGTCGTATTTTTTGGCTTGTTCTAAAATAAGAATAGGACTTTTTATACTTGGTTCTTCTATTTCAAATGTATCAAACTGATGTTCTAGTGCTTGTACAAATTTATCATTAATATCACCATCTGAATAGAAAATCTTAGTAAGGACTAATAAAGTTAGTTCTTTTTCAATAGGGCTTTTAATTCCATCAGCTATAGTAATATTATAAGAAATATTAGTAAAATCAGTAAGGACTTCTTTTACAAATGAAGGATGCTCTTTAAAAGAGATTTTTTGTTTATCTCTAATACCATATACCTTTCTAACTAAAATAGAAAGTTTTTCTAACTTATCTCTCGTTTCTTGTTTAATTGGCATATTTAAAATTTTATATAAGACAAATATATCAAAAATTAAAAAATACTGAGTAAATTATTAAGGAACAATCACATTTAAGACTCGATTTAGAATATAGAATTCACAAGGAGTCTGTCCTAAGAATTCACCATCTACTTCCAAATATGTTGGTCTATCTTCTCTCGCCTCTACCCTAGCATGCGTTACTTGATGAGCAAAAATCTTCTTATGTTTTGTAATTGTACCTGTAAATAATCTTGGTGTCATGGTGACTATTTGAAATTTGGACAAACCCGTATCATAAGTCAATGCCATCAATCCATCATCTGGAATGGCATGAGGTACTAATTGCATTCCTCCACCCGAATATTTACAAATACCTAAATTAACACTATAAAAAGGTGCTTCTACTTCTTCATTATTGAATATAACAGCTGCTTTTCTATTTTTATAATTAAATAATTGAGTAATTACTAAATATAAATAAATGAATTTACTTACCGTTTTCTTATGTGAAGTCAATTTTCCAATATACCCATCATAAGCCATTCCTGCTACATTTACAAAATAACGTTTATGTTTATTACCTTCTTCGTCATGATAATGAACTAAACCAATATCTTGTTTCTTGGTTTTTAAATTTTTAATTAAAGGAATCCATTTTTTATAATCCGATGGAATATTATAAGTTCTTCTCCAATCATTACCTGTTCCAATTGGAATTAAGGTATATAAAATACCTCCTGGAGAAACTTCTTCTTGTCCAAAAATACCATTGACTACTTCATTATTTGTACCATCTCCACCTATAGCTATAATTTTCCTATATCCTTCTTGAATTCCTTTTTGAACCAATTCAATAGCATGCCCCTTTCTTTCTGTTTTATAAACAGTATATGAAAATTGATTTTCATTCAAGCTTTTTTCTATTTTTGGCCACTCCCTAGAAGCTTTACCTCCTGCAGCTGCAGGATTTAATAAAATGAGCCAATTGTTTTCCATAATAGACATAATAACTATATTTGACGTAAAGGTAAATTATATTCAATATATTAGACCTTATTACGAAAAGTTTTTTATGAAAGATAAATTAATATTTTTAAGTATAGCCGAGGCATTACTCTAAAAACATAGCCCTAACTATGTTTGAGAGGAATAACGAAGGATAAATTAAAAAGGTAATTTAGTTATATTCAATTTTTCGTAAAAAGGTCTATTATTGAAGTTGTTTAAAGTTAATTCTTAGACCTACGCAAAAACCATTGTGATTATTGGGCTTCAGCTATTTTTCGTCCCGTAGTTTTGACTACGAAACTCAAAATGAGCCTTGCCAATAACCACAAGCATTTCCGCTCGGTTTCTAATAATAACTTTAAACAACTTCATTATAATAAAAATAAAAAACAAATGGAAAACTTACCAAAAACGATAGACGAAGTAATTAATGAGTTAGAAAATATTATTAATGATACTTTAAAAGAGCCCAATTACTTAGGAATATTTGCTTATGTTTACAAAAGAACAACAATTGAAATCAAAAAAGCAATATTAGATAAGGAGTTTATTGCTAATGATGATATGGAAGCATTTGATGTACTTTTTGCTAATTTATATATTAAGGCATATTGGGATTATAAATCTAATACAACGATTAGCACATGTTGGAAAGCATCTTTTGATGCTAAAAATGAAAAAATCACCATACTACAACATTTATTCATGGGAATGAATGCCCATATTTCTTATGATTTAGGCTTGGCAGCTGCCACATTTTCAGATAATTTGGAAAACCTTGAGGCTTCAAAAGAAGACTTTATGAAAGTCAATGATATTTTAAAAAGGTTAATCAATGAAATGCAAGATAAAATTTCAAAAGTATCTCCTCTCTTATTTTTATTGGATTGGTTGGGTTTAAAAAATGATGAAAAATTTGCTGATTTTGGCATTATTCAAGCTAGAAATCAAGCTTGGTTTTTTGCAAACAGTCTAAAAAAAGCAGAAAACATAGATGCCCATGAAGAAGTAAAAACTATTCAAGATGAGCTTGTATCTAAAACGAGTCAATGGATTCATAGACCTAAAAGCTTTTGGATAAGGCAGGTTATATCCTTTATTGCAAGATTTGAAGAAAAGAAAATTTCTACAATTATTGCTAAATTAAAAGAAAATTAATATCTTTTATATTATAAAAAAAGTTAATTTCTTACCGTTTCATAAATTTTTCATGCCATTTACTATAAAAAAAGCCATTTTTTCATTGAAAAAGGCATAATTTAAAAAATTTGCACGCTTCTTGTAGTATAGTATAATTATTATATATGTTTATTTTTAAAGAACTATTAAAAAAAGACTTATAAATTTAAAT
>JAHDBK010000472.1 GCA_020630455.1 Saprospiraceae bacterium | reverse complement strand
TTACTTACTATCTAAAGTCGGACAATACAAGGCTAAAAATAAAGCAAATTACTGATATTGCAAAATGCTCACTCTCCTAACTTGTCCGACTCTGTTAGCAGAAACGGACACCTAAAAATCCTATTTTGAAGTAGCTTGTAGGATTCTTTCATTTAACGAATTTGGCAAAGGAATATTATCATTAAGTTTTTGGAAAATATCTAAGCCTAGCTCGTATGGGTAGCAGTAAGATGAATGGAAAAAAGGTATGAGTTTTTTTAACTTATTTAGATTTTCCAATTCATCGTCTTTCTTGAAATTAAATCTTATGATTATTTCTGATAAAAAATGTTCTAAGCGTTGTTCTGTTTTTTCATATTTCTCTAGCCTTTTTTTATCTTCTTTTTTTTCAGAAGTATATAGAACACCATAAGTAAGCCCATATAGTTTCATTTTTTCCTCAAAGTCTAATTTTCTAATATGAGCCAATCTACCATAATTACCTACGAGCAAATTGTTTTTCATTCCAATAGGGTCATCTTTCCAAAGAGATTTATTACTCTTATAGGAGGAATATCCAAACCATATTACAGCACCAACTATTAACGTTCCCCATGCCTTCATTTCGATTGCGTATAGAATTGCTAGAAGTATAAATAGGTATTTTAACATACTAGAATACTACCTACGGATAAAACCCCAAGCAAGAAAATTTATCTTGTATTTATACTAGGTTTCAGACTTTATTCTTTTATCAATCTTTTGTCTCGTTTTCTGAATGCTTCTATACCACCTTCTAGTGATAGTAGCTTCTCTCGATGTTCTATATTTTCAATAGAGATAGGAGTTATTATAGTTTTATTATTCTCATCCATTCCTAGATAAAGGATAAGTTCCGCATCTCCATTAACTACAAAGTTTGCATTGTGAGTAGCAAAAATAATTTGCCTATCTACCTTTTTCTCTTTTATGAGATTAACTAAATATTCTGCAATGAGTTTGCTATCTAGGTGTGCTTCTGGTTCATCAATAATTAGTGGATTAATACCAAAACTTAGTAATGCTACAATTACTGCTGTACATCTTTGACCGAAAGAACAGGCACTTAACTCTTTTCCATCATAAGCCCCTGTTATCCACTTGTAGTTTATAGGATTTATGAGAGCTTTAAAAATTATTAATTTGAAAATATCAAAATAAACATCATCAGAGAATACTTCCGAAATATATTTTTGAGCTTGTGTTGTGTCTGTTTCATCGAATTTACTTAAAAATTCTATCCTGTTTAAACTAAGTATTTGTTGCGGAGGAATCTTATCAATAAGCCTACGTTTTACAGAACCTGCATCTGTATTCAGGTCAAAAGTAGAAGGACTTCTAAAATGAAAATATTGCCAAAATTCATCAAAAATTTTATCATGTGCTAAATCGTTATCAAATTGATAGTGAAAACTAATATCCTTAATATTTGGATTAGAGCTTTTAAGTTTTTCATTTAAACTCAAAAGATTTTGCTTTATTAAAAGCTCTAAATTTTCTCTATCATTCTTAAAGTTTATACATCGCTCATTGTATTCTTTTGATGATTTTTCTAATACTGTTATCTGACTTTTTAGTGATTCAATAGTAGCTCGATGAGTCGGAATAGATTTTACCGCTTTTTCATAGTCATTTATATTTTCTTGGCTAAGACCTAGCTTTTTTAGATAGTCCTCTAATTCTGCTGATAATTGTAATTGCTCATCTTGATAGCTTTTTAATGATTGTTCTAATGTAGAGCTATCGTAGTTAAATGTTTTGGTTTCCGCTAATTTTGAAATTATTTTGGCTATCTGTTCTTCAATTAAATTAGTATTGTCTTCATCGAGAGTAATACTGTACTTTTCGATTATATTATTTACTTCTGTACTCAATTCGGTAAATCTACTTTCAGATGTTGTAAGCCCTGTAATCTTTCTACCAATACTTCTAATTTTTTGAGTAAGGTCAATGTATGTAGGGTCTTGTGAACGCTCGATTATCTTTTTGTCGTTTTCAAATGAAGATTGAACTTGTGCTAATTCATTATTCTTATCAAATAAGTCTCTTATACGTTTGATATGCTCATCTACGTCATTGATGTTATTCGTAATCTTTTTTTCTAAATTGGTAAATTGAGTGTATATATTATCCTTTGGATTTTGAGTAATCCTGTTATATATAGCGTTTGTTAATTCCTCTTTATTTTGAGCGAATGATTCAACTTCATTTTGGCTTATATATTCAACTTCGGTATTGGCTTCTATTTTAATATAAT
This sequence comes from Saprospiraceae bacterium, assembly GCA_020630455.1. Lineage (GTDB taxonomy): Bacteria > Bacteroidota > Bacteroidia > Chitinophagales > Saprospiraceae > JAHDCE01. Next base: position 1,338 of record JAHDBK010000472.1, on the reverse strand, counting down.
CAGTAATACTAGAGATTAAGCTATTGTTTTCCGTATGATAAAGTTTACTATGAAAAGAAAAAATACTATGTTCACCAATAGCCTCTGCTATTAGATTAAGAATTGTACTTTTTCCTGACCCTCGCCCACCAATTAGACAAGTAAAGTAAGGACTAAAGGATATTTCGTGATGTCCTCTTAGACAAAATGGTGTTACCTTTGATAAATCTGCATTTGACCTATTTATTTTAGTGTCAGTAGGAAATGATAAGTTTATTTTATCAATAACTCTATGAGGTGGTTTGGGAGCATTCTCTCCTATAAAGACACGATGCTTGGGTTCATATATAACTTGCTTTAAACCTTCAAATGTTCGGTCAGCCTTTATCCATGTAAAACAATTTCCTATTCTATCTTTTAATTCGGTTTTAGAAGAAAGAGAATGGGCATCACTACAATCTAAAAGGTTCGAGTTTACCCCTTGTTCTGATAGCTTTGCTTTTGCGATATTAAACTTTTCAATACTTTCAGCAGCAGTAAATACTATATCAGGACGATTAATTATTGTCTTTTTTATAGCTATGGATGAATCACTCCAATTATAACTATCCCATTCTGTTTTTCCGATAGCAGTTATAAATTTATCCTTAAAACAATCTTTGTTTAGTGCAGCATAAATATCATCTTTCTTTAAGTTTATATTGTGAAATCCTGTAACCAAATCAGAGGGGTATTCACTCCTCTTGTTTTCTGGCACACTATCTTTTATCTTTTTTCCTAAATCTGCTAAAGAATCATAGGTTACTACTTGCTGCCATTGTTCTCCATCCGTTCCAATATGATAATGTTGTTGTAGAGTATTTAGAAATTGACTGCGAATAATATCAACACTTAAATCATTAGAAAAAATCACATGAAAGTTAGCTCTTTTAAGTTTACCAAAGTTAATACCAGCAAGGCTTTCAAGCCTGAACTCTACAACGGGTAAAAGTATGATGTTTCCTAGCCGTCCATTTTCTTTCTGTTCTTTGACAAGCCTTTCATATCCATCTAAAAAAAAGTAGTCATTTATACCTACTACTGCATGGCTATCAGGTAATTTTTCTAAATCTGATATGTATTTTTCCCAAGTAGTGTCATTATATTTGTCACCGTAATTTTGAACGATAGACATAGGTGTATGAACGTGCAAATCCCAACATTTCCATTCTGAACCTTTGTAAGTCATGGTACTATAATTTTGTGTTTCTTTTGGATTGGATTATAAATTTTACACTCCCCCCATACCATTATCAAACGTCTCCACAAAGCTCATAATCTTAGCGGTGATACGCTCTGCAATCGTTTTGCGTTTTAGGA
>JAHDBK010000471.1 GCA_020630455.1 Saprospiraceae bacterium | reverse complement strand
TTTCTCATATTTTCAGAGACTACAAATCTATTTCTAGTTAATGAATATATCGTTTTTATTTTTTTTTTCAACATTAAGTTTATAGCTCCCCCACCTATTGTATTGAATAAATCGTCATGAAAAATTGCATCAATATCAATTTGATATTTTTCATGTAACTTTAAAGCTGTAATCCATGAAAAGCCGTGAGCTACAGTTAATATTAAATCTGGTTTAAACTCTAATTTTTTTTTTTCTATTTTTTTTTCAAGAGCATTATTCGCATATAAATACCTAATTAAAAAATTTAGAGTTTTAATAAATTTAAACCTTGTACCTTTTATATATGGATATACAAATCCGTTATAATCTACACCTTTCAATAAAGTTTTTTTCTTTTCTGAGTATAGCGTTTTTCCTAAATGGAAAACCATCAACTTATTAGAAGGGTAATTTTTAAAAAGTCTATACAGTAGCAATTCTCCTCCAGAAGTTTTCTCAATATTTACATCTGATATAAAAAGAATTTTTGGTAGTTTATTTTCCACAATTATAAATTATAATGTTTTTTCATCCAATTTATAGTATTACTTATTCCTTCTTCTAAAGAAATAGTATGTTTATGGTTTAAATCCCTTATTGCTTTGCTACAATCAACCAATTTTTGTTTTGTGGTTAATATTTCTTCATCTTTATATGTAACTAAATCTTTTTCTTTTTTTCCTGTTAATCTTAATATAATATCAGAAGCTTCTTCAATTGAATGATAATCTTCTCCTCCTATATTATATACTTCTCCTGCATTAAAGTTTTCACAAATATTACCCAGAGTTCTTGCCATATCAGAGATATAAGTACTAGTTCTTTTATATCCTTTATAAACAGTATATGGAATATCGTTTAAAGCTCTATAGCAAAATAGACATATAACAGACCTATAGGGACTATAAGGCTCACCTGGACCATAAGTATTAAATAATCTTACTCTTACAGATTCCGTATTAAATTGTTGGGCAGAATTTAAAACTTGCATTTCATTTACCCACTTAGACATTGCATAATCATTCATTTGTTTAATTTCAACATTTTCCATTACGTCTTCAGACATAACCCCCATATAATCACCATAAACTTCAGATGTAGAGAAGTACACAGCTTTAAAACCTTCTCTTTCTTGCATTCTAATAATGTTCTTTGTTCCTACTGCATTAGTATTCCACAAATTTTCATAATAATCTTCACCATTCCATCTACCAAATTCAGCCGCTAAATGATAAACATAATCAAATTTAAGTCCTTTAGGAAGATAACCGTTTGTCCAACCGCCTCCTGTCCAAATTCTTTCTACTTGGTGATATTTACTTACATCACATCTAATATAATATGGGTCATTACTATGTTGTAGATCAACTATATAAACTAAATGTCCTCTATTCCTAAGTTCACTTACTAAAAATTGACCAACTGCGCCAAGACCTCCTGTTACAAGTATTTTTTTTTGCATGATTTATCTCTTTTTTAGAATAATTATTAAATGATCTTTATTATATGAATTTAAAATAGGATAATTCCAATTTTTAATTTTCTTAATTTTTGGCAAATTCCATATAGCTGGAAAAAAAACATTGGTTTTTTGATAAATAAAAAAAAGAAAAGACGCTATATTTTTTTTAAGTTCTATTTTAGTTGGGACATCATAATGATAACACTCTATTGCGTCTGACAAGTCACAATTTAATTTTCCAGCTAGCCATTTAGCATGTTTGACATTTAACATTTGTAAATGGCTAAAAAGTTTAAAATACCAATAATCTCCAATTCTATTTTTATAATAAACAGCTTCTGAATTTCCCGTTACTATAATCAGCTTTCCTTGTTTTTTAAGTTTATGACTTAAAAACTCTAATAACTCCATGGGTTTAAATAGATGTTCATAAACATCTGTAAGAATAATGTAGTCAAAAAAAGAATCATATTTTTCGTCTACAAGGTCTTCTTCTGATATGATTCTTATCCCTCTTTCTTCGGCTTTATTAATGGCATCTTCATTTATTTCTATTCCATATCTCCCTTCTTTAATCTGAATTTCTTTTAACAATCTACCAGAACCGCAACCATAATCAAGTACTTTTAAATTATTAATATCACTATTATTAATAAGCTCTAAAACTAATTTGTCTGTAGGAAAGAGATAATTAATATCTTCATAATTTGTTTCAAGCGTTTTATAATATTTATCTAATATTTCATAACTAGGTATTTTCGATTTATATAAAAGGTGACATTCTTGGCATTTTACAATTTTATACTTTGGATGATGAAACCTAAATTCAGGGTTGGAATTGCATAAAAAATCTTGACTTTGAGACAGTTCCTCTTTTTTTGAACTTGAGCAAACAGGACATTCTGTAATATCTAAATACCAGTTTGAAGAATTGAATTGTGGATTTCTTTTTTTAATTACTTTAGCAGGATTTCCTACCGCAATAGATAATGGAGGAATATCTTTGGTTACAACGCTACCAGCCCCTAATACACTCCCTTCTCCAATTCTTATTCCAGGCAATATCTTTACATTAGACCCTATCCAAACATCGTTCTCAATATAAATAGGCTTCATTACGAGAGTACCATGCATAACAGGTGATTCATAATTATGCGTGATAGTGCTTATTGTAGTATTTGACCCTATAATAACTCTATCACCTATATAAACGCCTCCATATGCCCAAATATGTATATAATCCGCTAACGCTACATCGTCACTGACATGAACATCTTCAACTCCTTCTATTATTACAGAATCTTTAATTGAGACCCTTTTTCCTAAAAACTTAAATGCTTTATTTTTTTTCATTTAAACCATTTTCCAATATTACTCACTTTTCCAATTCTATGATCAAATATTCTCCCATCTACAAAAAGACCACTTACTTCAAAACACTCACAATATTCAACCCAATCTAATATTAATCTCTTATCACTAAATACACCTGCAGATATCCAATATTTTCCAGGCATTAAAATATTTTTAAATTTTAAATTTATTGAAGCTTTATGCTTATTAAATGTAAATAGTTCTTTATTGTCTTTTTGAAAAAATGATAGAATTGGATTTAGAGAACCGTCATGTATTAATACAAAAAATTCAAGTTTTATTTTCCTGTTTTGAAAAATCTCAAAATCGATTTTTAGGTTAATATCTTCATGGATTAAAATATTTTCTAATTTAGTATGGATTTTAACAATTTTACAAATTTCACTTTTTTTGATATGTAAATAATTACCAATATTTTGAACTAACTGATTATTTATATAATAGTCTGCTACTTCAGACATTGATCCTTCAAAACTAACTTTGCTATTTGTTAATAATATTCCTTTACTACAAAGATGAACAACACTTTCCATATTATGACTCACAAACAAAATCGTCCTCCCGCTTTTGCTGACTTCGTCCATTTTACCCAAGCATTTTTTTTGGAATTCAGCATCTCCTACTGCAAGAACTTCATCTATGACCAAAATTTCTGGTTCTAAATGAGCGGCCACCGCGAATGCTAGACGCAATTGCATACCTGATGAATAATGTTTTAATGGCGTATCCAAAAACTTTTCTACTCCTGAAAAATCTACAATTTCATCGAATTTTTGAT
>JAHDBK010000470.1 GCA_020630455.1 Saprospiraceae bacterium | reverse complement strand
ATTAATAATGAATCAATTGACAAACTAATTGATTTTGAAGGAACAATTACCTTATAAAAACAATATGAAGGATGGTCTCCCATACAATTATCGTAATATTCATATCGATTAAAAAAATGGTATTCAGGAGCGATTTGAATTTCGATTTCCTTTGCTTTTAACTGTTCTTCACTCCAATTATTTGGACTAATTATAGAATCAAATTCAATTATTTTGGCTGGGATTAATCTCATTATAAATCGCTGTTCAACAAGGTCTTTATATTTTTCTTCATTTTTATTTTCAGATGGATTATAATCATAAAAACAAAATGCACCATATTCAGTAATCTCTGTATTATAATTAAAAATTGTATCTATTTGAGCATTCAAATAGTTATTCATTAATAAAATGATTAATAATATATAATAGTACAATTTATAAAGAGTTCTTTTTATTAAATATACAGAGGTCTATTATTTTGATAATTTTCTATAAGTATTTGAATATTATCACTACTTGGGTTAAAAAATACTTCAAACGTTTTTTTAGAATGTAATGTAATATCATAATTTTCATGTTGTACATATTCATCAAAAAAATCTTAAAACTTTTTTATTATATCCATTTAATTTAATCTTTAAACAATTATCTCAAAATTATAAAAACAAAAACACCTTAATCAAAATAATTAAGGTGTTTTTTAATATAAAGAACAAGCAAAAAGATTTACACTCCTGCTTCTTCTCTAATCTTATTTAAAGCAGAACCCGCACGTACCCAATCAATTTGTGCTTGATTGTAGGTGTGAGCTACTTCAAATTTATCTTGTGTACCATCAGCGTGGTTCAAGACAATAGTTAGGTTTTGACCTCTAGCCATTGTATCAAATCCTTCTAAAGACACTTTGTCATCTTGACGAATTAAGTCATAATCAGCAGGATTAACGAAAGTCAAAGCTAACATACCTTGTTTCTTTAGGTTGGTTTCGTGTATACGAGCAAAAGACTTCACTACTACTGCTTTAACGCCTAAGAAACGAGGCTCCATTGCCGCATGTTCTCTTGAAGAACCTTCACCATAATTATCTTCTCCAAATACAATTGTTCCTACTCCATTATCTCTATAAGTTCTAGCAGATTGAGGAACTGGCATATAATCATTCTCTACATAATTGATTACATGATTGGTTTGATCGTTATAAGCATTTACTGCACCAATGAAACAATTTTCAGATATATTTTGAAGATGTCCTCTAAACTTCAACCAAGGACCAGCCATTGAAATATGGTCAGTTGTACACTTTCCTTTAGCTTTCAATAAGACTCTCATATTTTGTACCTCGCTATTTTGAATAGGAGTAAAAGGCGTCAATAATTGTAAACGGTTTGATGTCGGAGCAACCACTACATTTACTCCACTACCATCAGTCATTGGTTCGATATATCCTGCATCTTCAACATCAAATCCTTTTGTTGGCAATTCATAACCAGTTGGTTCATCTAATTTAATAGCTTCTCCATTTTTATTCACTAAAGTATCTTTGGCAGGATTGAATCCCAACTTTCCTCCAAGAGCAATTGCTGTTACCAATTCAGGAGACCCTACAAAAGCGTGTGTGTTAGGGTTACCATCAGCTCTTTTAGAGAAATTACGATTGAAAGAGTGAACAATGCTATTTTTAGGAGCATTTTTAGGGTCTTTATATCTTGCCCATTGCCCGATACAAGGTCCACATGCATTAGCAAACACATTCGCCCCCATTGATTCGAATAAATCAATAAAACCATCTCTTTCGATAGTATATCTTACCATTTCAGAACCAGGAGTAATAGTAAATTGCGTTTTCAATTCAAGTCCTTTTTCTTTAGCTTGCTTGATGATAGAAGCGGCACGAGAAATATCTTCATAAGAAGAATTCGTACAAGAACCAATTAAGGCTACTTCTACATCTTGAGGCCAATCATTTTCGGACGCTCTTTCTGTCATTTTAGAAATTGGAGTCGCTAAATCTGGTGTAAAAGGTCCATTTAGATGAGGTTCTAAAGTATTTAAATCAATTTCAATTACTTGGTCGAAATACTTTTCTGGATGAGCATAACAATCTGCATCTCCTGTTAAATAATCACCCATTCCATCACAAATATCAGCTACATCTGCTCTTCCTGTTGCTCTTAAATAACGTCCCATTGAGTCATCATACCCAAATGTAGAAGTAGTAGCACCGATTTCAGCACCCATATTACAAATAGTACCTTTGCCTGTACAAGACATCCCTACTGCTCCTTCTCCAAAGTATTCTACGATTGCTCCTGTTCCTCCTTTTACCGTAAGGATATCAGCTACTTTAAGGATGACATCTTTAGAAGAAGTCCAACCGCTTAATTTACCTGTTAATTTTACTCCAATTAATTTAGGCATTTTCAGTTCCCAAGGCATTCCTGCCATTACATCTACAGCATCTGCTCCACCCACTCCAATGGCAACCATGCCTAACCCACCAGCATTTACTGTGTGAGAATCTGTTCCAATCATCATTCCAGTAGGAAAGGCATAGTTTTCTAAAACTACTTGGTGAATAATTCCAGCACCTGGTTTCCAAAAACCAATTCCATATTTATTGGATACAGAAGCTAAGAAATCATACACTTCTGAATTAATATCATTAGCTACTGTTAAATCTGCTTCGGCACCTACTTTTGCTTGAATCAAGTGGTCACAATGCACTGTAGAAGGAACAGCTGTTTTGCTTTTTCCTGCCATCATGAATTGAAGCAATGCCATTTGAGCAGTTGCGTCTTGCATAGCCACTCTATCTGGAGCGAAGAAAACATAATCAACGCCTCTTTTATATTCTTTTAAAGGTGAGTCTTGGTGAAGGTGTGCATACAATATTTTTTCTGCAAGGGTCATATCTCTGCCTAATACTTTTTTGGCAGCATCTACTTTGGATTTAAAGTCATTATAATGAGACTTTATCATATCTAAATCGAATACGCTCATAACAAGATTTTTTTGATTTTAAATTATAGTTTGGTTTTTCAATCTGTAATAATATCTATTGAAAATTCGCTGCAAAGGTAATGATTTTATTAAATAATTGCATAAGCAATAGGATTTTCATTCTAAATATCTCTTTTAGATTGATATTATTTTTTTAAAAATATATCATTCACCAAATTTTTCTTGTATTTTTATTAATGAATAAGATAATATTCTAAATAAATTAGTGTTAATTTTTCAGTAAATAGTTATCAATGAACATTTATTATACTGAAATGTACCTATAATTAATTAAAATGAATGGATTAGAAAGCATTAGAAAAAATAAGGAAAATAGAGCACTTAGAAAAGAAAAATTCAGTTTTAAGGATTTAAGATTGAAATTAATTGGCCAATCAAAAAGAAAGCATACAACTCAAACTAAGAATCAAGATATTTTATCTCAAGAAGACAAACATCGGCTTTATAAAATTAAAGAACAACATACTACACGTTCTTTAATCATAAGTGGTATGGTATTTTTAATTTGCTTTTTTATATTAATTAAATTTACAATATTTTTATTTAAATAAACAGATGGACGAAAGACTTTAGACATTAGAGCATGTTTTAGACAATCAGATAATAGACTATAGACATTAGACTTTTCTAATAATTGAATAAT
>JAHDBK010000469.1 GCA_020630455.1 Saprospiraceae bacterium | reverse complement strand
TAATTACTTAATTCATTTTACTTCTCCTTACTTTGAAGAATAAATATTTATTTGTAATTGGCATCATCTTCTTGGTTTTATTGTTTGACCAATGGTTAAAAATATGGGTTAGAACACATATGCACCTTGGTGAAGAAATGCCAATGTTTGGAGGATTTTTATCCAATATTGCCCGATTACATTTCATTGAAAATGAAGGCATGGCGTTTGGTTTAACCTTTGGTGCTAAAAAAGGTAAACTGATGCTAAGTCTATTTCGAATAGTAGCTGTTTCATTTTTAGCTTGGTTTATCCATTCTCTCATCAAAAAAGAATATGGATTTGGTGTCTTATTAAGTTTTTCACTTATTCTAGCAGGAGCCGCAGGTAATATATTAGATAGTCTTTTCTATGGTTTAATGTTCAAAGAAGCCAGTATTCATGCTGTTCAAGGCTTTGTTGCTGCAGGAGAAGCTGGATATACGGGTTTCCTCTATGGGAATGTAGTCGATATGCTCCATTTTAGATTATTGGACTTTCATTGGCCAGAATGGATGCCTTGGATTGGTGGCAATAGATTTCAATTTTTTAGACCCATATTCAACATAGCTGATTCTGCTATAACTATCGGGGTAATGGTTTTATTAATCTTTAATAGAGACTTTTTCAAAGCCGAAGAAGAGGAAAAAGACAAAACAAACGCCGATGAAACAATTCCTGTAGAAACTATTGAAACTAGCAATTAATAAAGAATATTCTTTATCAATACAAATAATTATAGTTTTTTGAAACTAATTTAAAATAGAGACTGTTAAATAAAATATAAAAATTGGCAAATTATTTGTAGTTATTTGGATAATAAAAAAATAAATATATATATTTGCCTCGCTTTAGGATAATGGTCGGTTGGCCGAGCGGTTAGGCAGAGGTCTGCAAAACCTTGCACAGCGGTTCGAATCCGCTACCGACCTCAACAAAAACCTTGGATTTTTATCCGAGGTTTTTGTAATTTTTAGCTATTGTGAAATGAAATTTAGTCCCAACACCAAATTCAGATTCTACCCAAATTTCTCCTTGATGTTGTTCTACTATTTTTTTACAAATCGAGAGTCCAATTCCAGTACCTTCATATTGTGACTTGGTGTGTAATCTTTTGAAAACAACGAATATTTTTTCAATAAATTCTTCTTTAATTCCAATACCATTATCCTCCACTGTAAACTGCCATTTATCTTTAAATTCTTTTCCATAAATTTTTACAGTACAATTTTCTTCTTTTTTTCTAAACTTAGCGGCATTAGAAATTAGATTTTGGAATAATTGTTTTACACGAGTTTTATTTACAAATAAAATATCAGGTATATTCTCAACTTCAAAATTGACCTTTTCTACTTTATTATTCCAATTATACAATTGTTGTTGAATAAGGTGATTAATTACTGCATTTAATTTTACATCTTCCATTATTAAATCTTCTGTATTACCTACTCTAGAATAAGTCAATAAGTCTTCAATTAAAGCTGACATATCCTTAGTATTCTTTAATATATGATTCATATATAAAGAGGCTTTTTCATCAGATTTATCTATGTATTTATTAGATAATATTTGAGTAAAGTTAGCAATAGAACGCAATGGACTCTTCAAGTCATGAGATGCGATATATGCAAAGCTTTCTAACTGCATATTTGAATTAATATACTTCTCTAACTCGACATTTTTTTTCTTTAATTTCTTATTATAAGATTTTACTTTTTGCTGTGCTTTATATTTCTCTGTTATATTCCTTGACGCAGTTAGGATATGCTTTAATTCACCTGTTTTTTCATCAAAAATAGCTGTAGATACACTTTCTAAAGTCAAATATCTTCCTTCTTTATTTTTAAACCTGAAAATAGTTTCATTTATCTTGCCTTTATTAGCAGCAATTCTTGGAATAAGAGAAACAAATTCCTTTTTATCATAAGGGTGAACATGCTGTATAAGACTTGAAAATATAATTTCATGTGGCCTATACCCAAATACATTCTCTATACTAGGAGATACATAAATACACCTCCCATCCATATCGTGAAGAGTGATTATATCTTGAGAGTTATTAGCAATTAATTTATACTTTTTCTCGCTTTCCTCCAAGGCTTTTTGTGTTCTTTTTATAGCCGTTACATCATAAATAAACATTATAATCACTGGCTTATCTCCTAATTTAATCGGAGAAAAAGTAACTATTGTATCAAGTAATTCATTATTTGAAGTTTTTCTAAATTGCCACTCAAATTCTTCAACTCTTTGTGTCTCTTTACATTGTTGAAGATATTTGGATAATTTAGTTCTAGAAAGTTCGCCATCAGGTTGATATTCTGGGCTTTGTTCAACCATATTACTTACTAAAAGGGCTTCCTTAGATTGACCAAATAATTTAACTGCTTGAATATTAACATCAATAGCTTTATTTCCTTCTAAATCTAAAACTATTATCCCTACTTTACTTTTATTAAATAAAGTACGATATCTCTCTTCATTTTCTTTAACCTTTTCTTTTTGCTTTATTAAGGTTACATCTTTTAATGTAAATAAAATGTAATTTTTATTGTTTTTATTAATAACTTGAATACTCAAATCAATATCGATAATTCCCTTTACAGCATCATACGTAATGAAAGTATCAAAAACTTCACCATCTTCATGATATTGTTTTTGAAGGAACTCTAAGGTCTTGACTTCATCAGAAAAATTCAATAAATTTAAAATAGAACGACCTTTCAGATTATTATTGAATTTGTATAATACACTATTGAAATATTGATCGGCATCAATGATGAAATAATCCATATCTGTCAAACAATATCCTACATCTTCTTCCTCAGACACGAATGCTTCACTATCATTAGACAATACATCAGATACGTCCTTGATAATGACTAAACATACTTTGGAATTATTTTTACGAGGTACTTGAATGGTTACTGTAGCATGAACTAATGTTCCGTCTTTCTTTACATGTTTATGAGTGTATGTATATTCTTGTAAATTTTTAATTTTATTTTTAATCCTTTGAGAAATAATAATATTCGTTAAAATATCTTTTTCATCAAAATATAACAAATCCACCAATTTCATTTGCTGTAATTCCTCAGAGTTGTATCCAAGAAATTCTTGAAATAATGGATTAGTATTTATAAATTGCCCATCTTCTGTATTGACTAATGCAATTCCAATTGCATCGTTCATTGCTATAGAATGATAAATATCGCTGATTAATTGAGCCTTATCTGCAAACAAAATAGCTTTTGCTAGATTCCTGCATTCTTCTAGACTATTACCAAGCAGTAATTTATATAAATCTACAGAATCAAGCTTATTAATTTTTATACGTTTTGCAATAGCTTCACAAATCAAAGATTTGGAGTAATCTTTAACTTCAATTAAGGTATTGTTTTCTAGAATTTCAAAAATTTCCAGAATTATTTCCTTGTATCTACTACCTGTCAGTTTTTGAGTCATTATAATAGATTAATATTGTCTATTATATTATTACAAATTTCATGCAAGTTTTTAAAAAAACATTAATTAATAAATAAAAATATGTTTATCTTGATGAATTACAATATAATTATACAATAATAATATTAATATTTGTAAATATATAATATTATAATATAAATATTTTATTT
>JAHDBK010000468.1 GCA_020630455.1 Saprospiraceae bacterium | reverse complement strand
TTAGAATCACAAATTTTTTAAAAATCTCACAATAGAGAAATATTTATAAATTCAAAACTGAAATTACTAAAAATTTTATTTCATTATGAAACATTTATTAACTTTATTTTTCATGATTTTGTTCGTAGGGCAAATGACTTTTGCTCAATCAGAAGGAAATCACGCAATTACTTACAAATTTGTAGGTGTAGATACTTACTCTCCTTATGCAAATCTTAGCGATGCAGGTGAAATTGGCTTCAAATTCGCCGCTAGAGATGCTTGGGATCAAATGCAACCCGCTGTAGAAGTAGGTTATTTCTATGGTGTAAAAGATTGGTTAGCTATTGGTGCTCCATTTAGAATGGGTAAATTCCGTCAAAGAAGAGACACTCTTCAGTCTAATCCAAATGCATTTTCTGATGTGTTATTTGGTAGCTTGGATGCAAGAGCTAAAATTTCTGCTGTATTCAAAGACAGACAAAAGGTAATACCTTACTTAAGTACAGGTCTTGGTGGAATGCTATTTGAATCTAGAGAGTTTGATTTACAAATTCCTTTACAAATGGGTATTGATTTCCGTTTAGCTAGAGGTTTTTATATCGGTGCTGCTACTGAATATAGATTCTCATTTGACGAAATCAAAGATGGTGATGCATTAAGCTTTACTAACAGCTTATTCCACTCTGTTGGATTTACATTTGTATTAGGTGAAGAAGCAGAAACGCCTCCTCCACCAGTTATTATCGAAGAAGAACCAGAAGATACAGATGGTGATGGTATCGTTGATGAAGAAGATGATTGTCCAGAAGTTGCTGGTTTAGCTGCATTCAACGGATGTCCTGATACGGATGAAGATGGAATCGTTGACAGTGAAGATGATTGCCCAGAAGTTGCTGGTTTAGAAGCATTCAACGGATGTCCTGATACAGATAGCGATGGTATTGCTGATAATAATGATGATTGTCCAGAAGAAGCTGGTCCTGAATCTAATAACGGTTGTCCTCTAGCAGATAGAGATAACGATGGAGTAAATGATGCAGATGATAATTGTCCTGATACTCCAGGTGCTGCTGCTTTCAACGGATGTCCTGATACGGATGGTGACGGTGTAGCTGATAAAGATGACAAGTGTCCATCTGTTCCAGGTAAAACTAACTTGAGCGGATGTCCTGATGCAGATAATGATGGTGTTGTTGATTCAGCGGATAAGTGTCCTACTAAAGCGGGTCCTGCTTCAAATAATGGTTGTCCAGAAATCAAAGAAGAAGATAAAGCTACTTTGAACTTTGCAATGAAATCTGTTGAGTTTGAAACAGGTAAAAATGCAATTAAAACAACTTCTTATAAAGTATTAGACGATATCGCTGGTTTAATGGCTAAATATCCTGATTATAGCTTAAGCATTGGTGGTCACACTGATAACGTAGGAGCTGATGCAAGTAACTTAGCTCTTTCAGAAAAGCGTGCTAAGGCTTGTTTTGATTATTTAGTTTCTAAAGGCGTTAATCCTTCTCGCATGTCTCATGCTGGTTATGGTGAAACTCAGCCAATTGCAGATAATTCAACTAAAGAAGGTCGTCAACGTAACCGTAGAGTTGAGTTCAGAATGTTCTTAAGATAATATTTATCTAATATAGAATAATCAATAAAAAAGAGGGCTGCTAACTGATTTAGCAGCCCTCTTTTTTTATTGTATTTATCATTTTGTGTATCTTGTTCAAAAAAATATAAAAATGAACAAACTCCCGTCTGATTTAAAAAGCCTTTTGGATTATTTTTATCAATTTGAAAGAGAAAGGGCCAATAAAGTATACCTTAGACAGCCTTTTGGAAATAATTGGAAGGAAATTACATGGTTTGAAGTTGGACAAGAAGCTAGACGTTTATGTACGGCTCTTCAAAATTCAGGGCTACAAAAAGGTGATCACGTCGGTATCCTTTCTAAAAATTGTTACCATTGGTTTATTACTGATATCGCAATATTGATGGGTGGTTTTGTGAGTGTTCCTTTTTATCCTAATTTAAATAAAGAACAACTCAATGAGGTATTAGCATTAAGTGATGTCAAAACATTATTTGTAGGAAAATTAGATGCTTGGTCTGGTTTTGAAATGAAGAATATTAATGTAATTCGTTTTCCTCATTATGATGGTAATGCACAAGTAAATGAAGGAATAGAATGGAATGATTTTTTAGCTAACCACCCACCAATGCAAGGTTACCCTGATATAGATTTTGAAGCAGTTTATACCATATTGTTTACATCGGGAACAACAGGTACTCCTAAAGGAGTGATGCTTCCTTATAAATCTCCTGCATTATTAATGCACAATCAACAAAAGCATGATAATCTAGGAATTTTTGATGGTAAACCTCATCATTTTCTCTCATATTTGCCACTCAATCATATAGCAGAACGCATCATCGTTGAATATGCAAGTATTTTTACAGGAGCAACAGTTTCTTTCGCTCAATCTTTAGATACTTTTGCTAAGAACTTAAAGGATGTTCAGCCTACTATTTTTATGTCTGTACCTCGCTTATGGACTAAATTTAGATTAGCTATTTGGTCTAAACTTCCTCAAAAACGCTTAGACCTATTGTTGAAAATTCCTATTATTAATAATATTATTAAAAACAGTATCAAAAAAGGATTAGGGTTAAGTAAAGCTAGGGCGGTGCTTACAGGTGCAGCCCCTACACCTGATAATTTAAAAGATTGGTATAAACAGTTTGATATAACTCTGCAAGAAGTTTACGGAATGACTGAAAATTGTGCTGGTTGTACTCTAATGCCTAAAAATGCTATCAAATCGGGTACTGTCGGTAAACCATTGCCTGAAGTTCAAATAAAAATAGATGAAGAAACCAATGAAATCATAATGAATGTACCTTGGATGATGAAAGCTTATTATAATAATGATGAAAAATCTAATGAAGTCCTCAAAGACGGTTGGTTGCACACAGGAGACCAAGGACAAATGGATGATGAAGGCTACCTCAAAGTAACAGGTAGGGTAAAAGATACCTTTAAAACCGCTAAAGGCAAATTCATTGTACCTGCTCCTATGGAATGGAAATTTTCCAAAAGTCAATGGATTGAAAATATAGCTGTTGTAGGTAGAGGGGTTTCTCAACCATTAGCACTAGTAAATTTATCTGAAAATGCCAAAGACGAAATCAAAGCCGATATAGAAACCGATATCATTTATCTTATGAACCAGATTAATCAAGATTTGGCTTCATTTCAAAAAATAAAAACTTGTGTCATTATCAATGAAATGTGGACCATCGAAAATGGTATTTTAACTCCCACAATGAAAATCAAAAGAAACGAATTGAATAAACGTTTTGAACATTTATACGAGACTTGGCATGACCAAAATGAAGAGGTGATTTGGTATTGAGTAACAGAACAATAGAATTTATATTTTTATGGATAATAAAGAAAATTTTTTATTTTTTACTCGTTTTAAAAATAGTTATCATAATTAATTATTGGAAATCTATTAACTAAAATAACAAAACTACTAGCAATTACAAGAGCAATGACTAAATAGATAATTTTACTTTTCAATGTATTAATATTAAATTTTCTAGAAATAGGATTTAACAAATAAAATATTAAGTAATTGGACAAAAGAAAGCGTATAATAATTTTTTTTATTTTTGTGAA
>JAHDBK010000467.1:2210-3662 GCA_020630455.1 Saprospiraceae bacterium | reverse complement strand
AAAGAATTTTCTTTATCTTTTACAACATCATTCCCAAAGGAGTTCCTCCTGAAGCAGGGTCCCAAAAGTTTTTAATATTAGGGAAAATTTGATCAATATCTGAAGTAGAAGCACCAAACCACAATGCCATTTCTGCTAGGTATTCATCCGCAGAAGTAGTTGGAATCAGTCTGCCACTTCCTATATCTAATGGATTATCTTCATATAAATCTGGATAAGTTCCATAGATTTTTTGACCATTTAATGCACCGCTAATTACTAGGGCATTTCCTCCCCAACCGTGGTCAGCACCATCACCATTAGAAATTAATTTTCTACCAAAATCTGAAATAGTAAAAATAGCAACATTGTTTTCTTCTCCTAATTCGATTAAAGCTTGATGGAATTGTTCTATAGCTTGATTCAATTGATTCATTCTAGCACCATGCTCTTGTAGACCATTTTCATGAGTATCCCAACCAGAAGATTGTAAAAAGAACGATTGATACGTTGTTCCAAAAGCGGTTTTAGCAGCTATTGTTTTTGCTACTGTTTTTAAGCGTCTAGCAACTGGATTATCTTCATTAAAAACAGTAGTCAAAGGAGTACCTTGAGCTATTAAAGAGTTAAACTCTAAGGATGTACCTATAGCATCCTTTACTTTTCCTGAATAAGCTGTTTCCAATACATTTTGATAGGTCGCATCCATCATATTATCTAATGTTTGACGCTTCAAAGTTTGGTAAAAACTATTACTTGTTGTTCCATTTAATTGAACAGCTCCATCTCTTCTACTATCTATTACAAATGGGAGTACGTCACTTCCTTTTTGATATAAATTAATTTCATCTAATGATAAATTCATAGAAATATTAGAAGGAGGATTTGAAGCGGTAAGAATATCCGCCATTCTACCACCCCATCCTGTCAATGCATCTCTATCTTGTGGTATTCCTGTTTGCCAATGGTTAGCAAAATCTGCATGAGAACCAATTCCTTCTGGTAAAAGAACTGATTGATTATTATAAGATAATTTTGTAGTAGGTTCAACTAGAGCACCTGTATTGGCTACAAATGCTGCCTTACCAGAATTAAATAATTGTTGGATATAAGGTAAATTGGGATGAACTCCAAATTCTTTTCCTGTAATATTAGTTGGATAAATAGGTAATATATCTGTTTTTGCCAATGTCATATCTCCTCTTACACTAGCATATTCTGCATGTTCAGTATCTCCACGAGGCACTAACATATTGAAACTATCATTCCCTCCAGATAATAATATACATACAAGTGCTCTATAGCCCGTAGGAGGCTTAAAAGGACTAGTATTGGCTTGAACAGCAGCATTAATCATATTCATAGTAGTAATACTAGATAATGCACTTGTAATCCCTACGGAAGCACATCCACCACTTAACATTTTGATAAACCGCCTTCTATCTAAATTTTTCCTTCTAGACATTATTTATT
>JAHDBK010000467.1:0-2110 GCA_020630455.1 Saprospiraceae bacterium | reverse complement strand
TTTTTAATTATTTTAAAATCATAAAATCAGGAGAAACAACCATAAACATGATGGCATCTTCTACTGTTTCTTCATCCGTATATCCATTAATAGTTGCTCTATATTGATTCAAAGCATTTTCAATTGTTGCTTTTGTTTGACTTGAAAGCTGACCTCTACATAACAAAATTCCTAAATGGTCTAAAAGAGCAGCCACTCCATCGTTTTGTAGAATAGTTAATTCATCACTAAAATCCAAATATTGCCCTTGTTCTACATAATTACCTGTTCCATCATCTACTCTATAAAAATCATTAAAAAACTTTCCAGAGTTGAGTTTATTTTCTACTTCATTGATATACTGAATAGCCGTATTTTCATCGACAATTTGAAACTCAGGGGAAACCAATCCATTAATGGAAACTACTTTTTCTTCTGCATAAAAAGGAGTAAAAAAGTTGAATACTGTTGGAGAACCGAGAAGTCTTTGTTTAAGAGATGCTGAAGTCCTTCCATATATCCAAAAGATACCAGAATCTGTTGTATAATCAAAGGCTTTTGCAATTTTTGTCCACCTTTCAACAGGCTGTATAAGTTTGCCACTTTCATTATCATTTAACCATGCATCACAATCTCTTGCTTCATCATCCATTAGTATTGCTTTGAGAACTGCTCCTAAATCACCTCTCACACCTTTGCCATTATTATTAAAAACAGTGGCTACTCTAGCAATATATGCTGGACTAGGATTAGATTTTACAAATTGTTGTATTAATCGATAACTAATGAATGGTCCTACATTAGGATGATTGAATAAAAAGTCAATAGCATCTTCAATATCTTCAAATCCTGTTCTTCCTGCAGGTAAAATCGTCCCATCTAGCATTCTTTTTTCTGTAATATCATGATAATATGAATACATTGCTAAATCATGAGTTAAATCTGTTCCGCCTGTTCCTAAGAAAAAATGTGGGTCATCTGTTGGTATTTTTCTAGCACCAGCGGATAAGCCAGTAAAAACTTTAGATAATTCTTCTATATCATTATAAGTATAAGTTGGAATTATATTTCCATCACCATCTAATTTTTGAGTACCATCTAAATTCAATTCAACTAAACCTATAGAAAATAATTGCATTACTTCTCTTGCATAATTTTCATCAGGTCTAGTATTTAATCCGTAATCAATTTTACTGTTTTGCCAATAACTCAGATAATGTGCCATTATGGGGTGCTTAGTTACTTGTTGTAAAATATCTCTATAATTACCATAACAATTAGTGTGTAATATATCATAGTAATCAGAAATACCTCTTGGTCTTCCTTTTAAAGTAGAATTATTAATCGAAACTACTAAAATTTGGCTTAGAGCAAATGCCATCTTTTGTCGTAATTTATCATCTTTTTTTAGTATATAATGATGAAAAGGGAAAGAAATCGTTTCTGAAGAAGTAGATTGAGAAGAATTAACTACTTGAGCAATTGGAAAGTAATTATCATAATACTGTAAAAAAGTAGAATCAGGAGTTAAACCCAATTGCTCATCTATCCATGCTTCAATTCCTATTGCTTTTACATATTCAATATCATCATAATTGTGTCCCATAGTGGCTTGAGATAAAAACCTAGATGCTTCTGCATCATTAGGCATATACCCTGTTCCACTTAATGTAGTTTCTGGATTATCATTAACTTGGGTAGTATCACTAGAAGATGAATTAACACCTGTTGTATGACCTGCTCCATAAAAATCATCGTAAACTTGAGCCTTTAATTTTATTGTTGAAAAAATAAAAATTAAAAAAATTAAGGTATAGAAAACACTTGATTTCATTATGATTATATTATAATGATTTTAAACTTTAATATAATTTGGGGTAATCATCTGGGAAAGAATTGTAAATATAGATAGTATTCATTTATTAACAAAATAAACTCTATAAAAATATTTGATAAAACTTAATTAAAAAACACCATTAATAAAGAATATTCTTTATTATTAGCATAAAGAAGAAAATTATAAACTTAAATATATATAAATACTCATCTTTGCTAAAACAATTTTAAAAAGCTATTCCACAATAATTCAGAAGTATTATCCCAATGGTATTGCATTGAATTAACTACGCCT
>JAHDBK010000466.1 GCA_020630455.1 Saprospiraceae bacterium | reverse complement strand
TTACTTTATTATTTAATTAAAAACTCTAAAAAAATGAAAATGAAAATTTTAAACCTTATCTTAATTCTAGTGATTATAATCCCTTTAACTGTATTTGGGTTTGAAGACATTACACTAGACCAACACGATAAATGTGAAGAAAATATTCCCGAATTAGTTCTTGAACAATTAGATGCAAGTGAAGAAGATTTCAATTGCACTAGCTATATCTACCACAATGGTAGATACCACTATTATTATGGCTATGTTAATGGCAAACCTGCTTATAGAGATTATTATTACTATTATTATTACTATAGAAATAATCGCTTTTATTGGGATTCTTCTAGAAGCAGATGGGTTTACCATGAATATGAAAGAAGAAGAAGTTGGTGGGGTTGGTATTGGTATACTTCAAGAAACATTTATTATACCAATGACTCTGACACCCCTACACCTCCTTGTAGAGACAATTGGTGTAATAAATATAGTTATTATTGGAATAACTATTGTTATTCTACCCCTTATTGGACATTAACTGGTTGTTGTTCTAATGCAAACGAACCTCCAGTAGCTTTATGCAAAGATGTATCTGTCTCTGCCGATAGTGAATGTGCGGGACATGCCTTAGCGTCTGATTTTGATAACGGCTCTTATGACCCCGAAGGTAATGAACCTACATTTTCTGTAAGTCCTACAGGGCCTTATAGCTTAGGTACAACATCAGTTACCCTTACCGTAAATGATGGAAGTGGATTAAGTAGTACTTGTTCAGCAACCATTACTGTTATAGATGATAGTCCTCCTACAATGGCATGTAAAGATATTACTGTATATCTCGATGCTTCAGGCAATGCTTCAATAAGTGCCACCGATATAGATGACGGTTCATCTGACAATTGTAGTGCAGTGTCGTTGAGTTTATCTGGTCAGACCATCTTCGATTGTTCTGATTTAGACGCCACTTATACTGTAACCTTAAAAGGAGCAGATGAAAATGGAAATAGCAGTTCTTGTACTGCAAATGTTACCGTTTCAGACGATACCTTACCTGATGATGACTGTGATGGAGTCTCCAATATCTGCGATATTTGTCCAGGAGGTGATGATACTATAGATAATAATGGAGATGGAATTGCCGATTGTAGTCAATTATTTGATGATTATGAGATGTATAGCGATTTATGGAAATGTGCTAATAATAAAATAAGTATTTGTCATAATGGAAATACATTATGTGTAAGTAAAAACGCTTTACCTGCACATTATAATCACGGTGATTTTGTAGGGCCTTGTTCATCTTGTGATGCAGCTAGAATAGCTCAAGAAATCACACATGAATTAGAAATGGAACTCAATCCAAATCCTACTAACGATATTGTAAGCATCCACCTTCATGGTGATATCAATGAAGATGCCGTACTTGTCATCTACGACCAATTAGGTAGAAATATTTATCAAAGACAATTGAAAGTAGAAGATCATATCATTCAATTAGATATGAATAATATTGCTCGAGAAAAAGGGGTATATATTATTTCTACTATTTCTAATGATCAAGTTATAACAAAAAGACTTATCCTAAAATAGCTTTTTAATTGAACTTTATATATACTACAAACCTATCTGATGTAATATCAGATAGGTTTTTATTAATAAAAAAAACTCTTTATCATTTATTAAAACTTATAATTATTATAAAAATTACATAAAGAAAACCCTTCGTCTTTTTTTCATTTTAAATATTATAATTACTTTTAATACACTTTTGTTATCAAATTATATATAATGAATTTCTCTTCAAAATTACCAAGTGTAGGGACTACTATTTTTACGGTCATGTCTCAATTAGCTAATGAACATAATGCTGTAAATCTTTCTCAAGGATTTCCAGATTTTAAAGGAGACAATGAGCTTGTAAAATTGGTTAATGAAAACATGAAAAAAGGACATAACCAATATGCCCCTATGCAAGGGCTTCCTATATTAAGAGAAGCCATTTCTAATAAAATAAATAAGACTTATAATTGTAATTGTGATGCGAATAATGTCACGGTAACAGCAGGTGCTACCCAAGCTATTTATAATGCTATTACTGCTACCATCAAAGCAGGAGATGAGGTCATTTTAATAGAACCAGCCTATGATTGTTATCAACCCACCGTACAATTATGTGGTGGTATAGCCAAAAGTTATGAGTTAACCGCTCCAGATTATAGAGTGGATTGGGAACAATTCAAAAAACTAATTACTGGCAATACCCGAATGATTATTATTAATAATCCCCATAACCCCATTGCTAAAGTATGGTCTGATGATGATTTTCAAGAACTTATCAAAATTACAAGAGACCGAGATATATTTATATTGAGTGATGAAGTCTATGAACACCTAGTTTTTGATGATAAAAAACACATTAGTGTACTCAACTACCCTGAATTGGTAGAAAAAAGTTATGTCATATTTTCTTTTGGAAAAACATTTCACCAAACTGGTTGGAAAATGGGCTATTGTGTAGCACCGCCATTCATGACTAAAGAATTTAGAAAAGTTCATCAATACAATGTATTTTCTGTAAACACTCCCATTCAATATGCCTTAGCAGAATATTTAAAAGATGAAAGTAAGTATCTTCATTTACCTCAATTTTTTCAAGAAAAAAGAGATTATTTTTTAGAATCTATAAAAGATTCTGATTTTAAAGTCATTCAAAGCGAAGGAACCTATTTTCAATTATTAGACTATTCTAATATTAGTGAAGAAAATGATGTAGATTTTGCTAAAAGAATAACTATAGAATACGGAGTTGCAGTAATTCCCGTTTCTGTTTTTTATAATAGCAAAAGAGATGAAAAAGTGGTAAGAGTTTGTTTTGCTAAGAAAAAGAACACCCTTCAAGAAGCTGCAGCACGGCTTTTAAATATAAAAAGATAAAGAATATTCTTTATCTTTTCACTTATTTAATCTTTGATGATATTTAAATTATTTAAATATATCTTTAGTTTTTTCCCAAAGGTTTCGGTCATCCTCTTCTTTTTTCTTCTCTTTTTCTTTCTTCTTTTTCTCTTTTTTCTTCTTCCTTTCTTTTTTCCATTTATCTAATTTGGTAGGTCTTTTAGTAATGATATACCTTAAAGAAATAGCAGTATCATGAGTAATAGCCTTATCTCCTCCACTTACATTAAAAGCAGGTTGATAATCATAAGATACATTAAATCGACCAAATGATATTTCAGCACCACCAACCAAAGTGACTCCATAAGGATTACCTTGAGCTATGATTTCTGGGTCATTTCCTGTATACCAAGTATGGTGTAATCCCCCTCCAGTATAGACATTAAAACGTTTGAATAGGATAGGAAAATGCTGTCGTCCTAAAACAGTTAATTTTAAATTTTCTTTTTTAAATTGGTTCTTTAAAATACCTTCTAAAGTAAATTTATTTCCTACTCTTTGTTGGAAAGTAAGACCAATGCCCTCTCCTACTCTAAGACCGATAGCATTATTATATGTTTGTGCATCGACAACTAAATAAGCCAGCAAACTAAAAACCACAATTAAAATATTCCTTTTCATAGTTCAACAGTTTTGATAAGGGCTAAACGTAAGTACTATTATAATTATTATAGGAAGATAAAAATAAAAAAAGTCAGCTTTTTTAAAAAAGCTGACTTTAATATGGAATAT
>JAHDBK010000465.1 GCA_020630455.1 Saprospiraceae bacterium | reverse complement strand
AAATCGCTAAACAAAATAAAACTCGCTAAATCGAAATAACTTTTATAATAAGCAGCGATTATTTAGCTAATTCTCTTTATTGAATAGCCTTTTCGAGCTCAAACAGTATTTTGTTTTTAACGCATTTTCTACACTTCTCCGCCTAAAATCCATAATGCACCATCTAAAAGTCTAATATTTTTTCGATTATTTTTAAACTAATACCAATTTAAGTTATAATTACTGAGCACACTATATTTTTTATTTTCTATACTCAAAAACCTAATCCATCATATCATCAAAACCGCCGTCCATACCGCCTCCATCTCTATCTCCTCTTTGTCCTCTATTTCTTGAACGCTCTTGTTTTCCGAATCTATATGTAAATGTCAAGGTAACTACTTGAGGCTCTCTTTGTCCTTCAAATACAGAATAGAAAGTAGGCGTATCTCCTATAAATTTAAACTTACCAATAGAAAATGGATCTCTAACATTAAGTCCTAAACTTCCTTTGTCATTTAATATTTTTTTCTTAGCACCAAAAGTCATCATTATCATGCCTTTCATTTTTCCTTGTAGTGTTTGAGAAGGAGCTCTAAAGAAGGTAAATATTTGTAAATCCAAATTTTTCCAAACAGTCATATTATTAGATAATCTACCTCCAAAACTAAAATTATTATTATTCAAATCAGCCCCTACATTCGAACTATCCAAAATCGTTTGAGTTAGATTGAAACTAGGCATGATTCTCCACCATTTGAATGGTGTATAAAACATCGACATTTCTAAACCATAAGCATGACCATTAGACAAATTGATATACGAACTGGTAGAAACGCCTTCGTTATCTACTGTAGTAAATCTATTAATAATACCTGTTGTATAACGATAATAAAGAGAAGGCATCATGGTCAATTTATCCCAACGTTTCATATAATTTAATTCCACTGCATTGGTGTATTCTGGATTGAGGTCAGGATTACCTCTTCTCAAATTCAATGGGTCCGCAAAACTAACAAAAGGGTTGATTTGCCTTCCTCTTGGTCTATTGATTCTACGGCTATAACTCAAGGATAATTGGTCTCCTTTTTTCAAGGTCTGACTTAAGGTCAAACTAGGAAAAAAGCTAAAATAATTTTTATCAAATTTTTCATTAGTATCTATTAATTCTCCATCAGTAACTGCTTGTTCTAACCTCAAACCACCTTTTATTGAAAAAGATTCGGTAATAGGATAACCATAGGTACTATAAACAGAATAAATTTGTTCTTCAAAAATAAAGTGATTATCATAACCATCAAAAGTAGAATTAAAATCTGTATCCGTAATTCTATAAATTGTTTGGTGTCCTAATTCTAATTTAGATTTATTTCCAAAAGTATTTTGATAATCGATTTGTCCTTGGAGCACCTTTCTTTTTCCATTAGAAATATCTGTTTGAAGATATAAATCTTCCATTAAATTCTCTTCAACATAATCTGTAGTGGTATATAAACCATTTTGAATATTTGCTGTTTCTTCTTCATTATTTTCTGAATAATTCAAATCAATATCTAAAGTATGATCCCAGCTATTTTTGAATCTTTTTTGAAAACCTAAGTTATAATTTTGACTTGTTTCTGGTTCTAATTCATCTTCATGTATCCATCCAAAATGATTAGGTGTTTCGTATTGATTTCCATGAAAATATTTATAATAATTATTGGTTTCATCAATACCTTTATTGAATCTAAAAGATGCAGAAGTAAATATCACTGAACTTGGAGAAGTGTAAATATCCAATCCTGTTTTTATATTGTGGGAACGCCTTCTTCTCTTTCCAAGACCATCTAAACTAAAAGAATAAATGGTATCAGTAAGGAAGGTGGTTCTATCACTCAATCTAGAAAATTCGCTTTCGTTATCTCTATATGAATAATTTCCATAAATATTCACTTTACTATTCTTATAGCCTAGATTCAAGGAAGCACCATATTCGTCTAATTCTGAAGGAAGCCAAGTTAAAGTCAATAGTCCATTCAATCCTAATTTTTTATTTTTCTTTAGAACAATATTTAAAATACCAGACATTCCATCTGGATTATATTTGGCTGAAGGATTAGTGATGACTTCTATCTTGTCAATAGTTTCAGAGGGAATTTGTTCTAGAATAGCCGCAGGGTCATTCCCTGTAATAGCAGAAGGACGACCATCAATCAAAATGGTTAAATTTTGACTTCCTCTAAGACTCACATTTCCATCAACATCTACTTCTACAGATGGGATTTGTTCTAGGACATCTGTTGCCGTTCCTCCAGATACTGTAATATTATCTGATACATTAAATACTTTTTTATCTAACTGTAACTCCATAAATTCTCTCTTCTCTTCAATAACTACGCCCTCAATTATCTCTGCACTTTGAGTCATTTTAATATCTTCTAAATACACTTCGGGTGAACGCCTAGGATTAATACGAATATCTGGAACATAGGCTGTTTCTAGTCCCATATATTCTACGCTTACAATAAATCTACCAACAGGTAATTCCTCCATGACGAAATACCCTTTTTCATCTGTAATGGTTCCATCTACAAAAGAGCTATCCAATGCTAGTAAGAGTCCAACAGAAGCGTAAGCTAGGGGTTTTCCTGATGTTTCTTCAAATACTTTACCTGAAACCTTGCCAATTTTGGGCATTTGGTCAGCAAATTGTCTCCACTGTTCTGCCGTAAATTCTCCTTGTGGGCGACCTTGAGGTCTTTTACCTTCTCCTCTTGGACCTTTAGGAATTGAATCATTTTGATTGCGGTATTTTTGCCAATCTTGTTTTGCGGGTTTTTCACCTCCTTCTTCTTGGGCAACAACATTAAAAGATATTAAAAACAGTAAGAATGTTAAAAATAGTATTGATTTTTTCATTGTTTGATATTTTAAATAATAGACTATTTGACAGTAGATTTTAGATATAGATATATAATTAATAACACATACTATATCTTGGATATAGTATGTGTTAGACAATTGATTTTGAAGATTTATTCCTTAGAGAAATTTTAAATTTTAATCTTTGCTACTTTTTCCACTTGATATTACATCCAGCACTTGGTCTTTGAATAGGACTGATTTCTCCACCATTCAATACGATATCTATTGCTTTTCTTAAATCTTCACCTGTTACTGGAATATTCGATTTTGGTCTAGAGCTATCTAATTGCCCTCTATACACCAAAATATCGTTTTTATCAAACAAATAAAAATCTGGAGTACAGGCCGCATCATAAGCTTTTGCGACTTCTTGACTTTCATCATATAAATATGCGAATGGATAATTCAATTCCTCAGCTAAAGCTTTCATTTTGTCTGGTGCATCTTGAGGATAATTTTCTACATCATTTGAACTAATCGCCACTACTCCTATTCCTTTTGGCATATAATCGTTTGCCAACCTAACTAATTCATCATTGACATGAAGAACAAAAGGGCAATGATTACATGTAAACATCACTAAAGTTCCATTTTCTCCTTTAATATCCGAATAAGAAATATCTTTGGATGATACCGTATCTGGTAAATTGAAATCGGGTGCTTTCGTCCCTAAATCTAGCATATTAGATTCTGTTAAAGCCATAATTGAAATATTTTATATTATTTATTTAATAAAAACTTAGTACACTGTAACATAAATAAAATTGTATTTTGAAAGAGCCTTTTGT
>JAHDBK010000464.1 GCA_020630455.1 Saprospiraceae bacterium | reverse complement strand
TTAATAATTGATAATCATTAATTAATTTTTGATTTTTGATTTGGTTTTTAGTCTTTTCTATCGCTTCAACTAATCTTTTCCTATCAATAGGTTTGAGTAGGTAGTCTAATGCATTGAGTTCGAATGCTTTGATAGCATATTGATCATAAGCTGTTATAAAAATAATTTGAAAATCTATTGTATCACAATAATCCACTATTTCATAACCAGCAAAACCTGGCATTTCAACATCTAGGAATACAACATCAGGTTGATGTTTTTTGATTGCCTTAATACCTTCTATTAAATTATCACTCATTCCCAAAACTTCTACTTCAGGACATGTTCTCTTTAGTAAATTTTTGAGAACATTTCTTGCTGCTGCTTCATCGTCAATTATAATTGCTTTTAACATGATCTACATTTTTTAAAATATTTTTTTATAGGGTAAATTCATAATAACTTTAGTCCCTTCATCCAAATCTATAATTTCATATTTAGCATCAATAATGTATTGTTTGCTCAAAATATTAAACCTTTTCTTTATCGCTTCTAAGGAAAAAGAATCGTGTTTTTTACCCTGTCTTTTCCTAATTATTTCAGACTCTTTACGTCCAATACCATTATCCACAACAGTACATTCTAAATACTTATCTTTTAATTGAAAAGTAATATTAATTCTTTTTTCTCCTTGTTTATGGAGTAATCCATGAATTAAAGAATTTTCTATAAAAGGTTGAACAATCATAGATGGAATTTCTATATTTTCACTGTCATTATAAACGATATTATATTGAAAAGTATCTTTAAAACGCAGTTGTTCTAATCTTAAATAAATTTCTAAAAATTCAATTTCTTTTTGGATTGGAATGAGTCTAGTATTAGAATAATTTAATGTATTCCTTACTAAATCTGCAAAAAGAACAATATAATCATAAGATTTATCTGTTTCTTCTTGTAATATTAAATCTTGAATAGAATTGAGTGAATTAAAAATAAAATGTGGATTCATTTGGGAGCGAAGGGCTTTTAATTCAGATTCAATTTTTTCTTTTTCTATAATTTCTTTCTCGACTTCGGTTTTTTGCTTCGCCAATTCTATTTCATTGATTTTTTTAATTTGAGACAATCTAATTCTAAAAACAAGATAAAATATGGCTGCTAAACCCAATATTAGAGCGACAAAGAACCATAAGGTTTGCCAAAAAGGAGGTCTAATTTCAAAATCATATTCTACTATTTCACTTTTTTGTCCTCTCCAATCGACATAGGCTTTAAAAGAGTATTTGTTGGGTGATAATGATTTATAACTAATCATATTATTATTAACTGAGGTTCTAATCCACTCACTGTCTGCTCCTTGTAGTTGATAAACGAGTTGGCATTCTTTTTCTAATAATATATTTTTAAAATGAGTAAAAAATTGAATTTTTTTATTTCTGTACCCAAATATTTTTTTATCAATATTAATTTTTTTGTCATTAACAAGAATAGAATCTAAGCTAAATGGTATTAAATATTCTTTTTGTTTAAATTCATTAATATTTAAACTCAAAATATGCGAACCTAAATTTAGCCAAAGAAAATCATCATCTACTCTAAAGTTTTTAATAAACTTACTAGGAATTCCTTCAGAATTCCCCAATTGTATCCATTGATTATTTAATAAATTAATTATCTGAAATCCTATATCTGTATGAATAAAAAGTCGATGAGCATCAATTTTAATATCCTTAATATTATGGCTTAGTAAGCCATTATTAATATTAAATCTTTCTTGAACTTTACCATTATAAAAGCTTAAAACACCATGATTATGAGAGGCTATAAATACTGTATCATTATAGAACTCAAGTGCTTTTCCCGTTAAGTGCTCGCCTTCAAATTGAATATACTCCGTTTCATTTTTTTGATTAATACTAATGAATTCACTATTTTTTATGAGGTATAAAATTTCATCTTTTTCGTTAAATATAACTGCCTCTATTCTCATTCCTTTATAATCTTCTAGAAAATAAGCCGGGATATTTAAACTTGAATATCGCTCCCAATTGAATGGTGTTTTATAATCATTTTTATTATAAAAATATAAACCATTATAAGTGGCAAATAAAATTGTATTTTCATTTATAATAAAAACATCTTTGACACCTAATAAAAACCTATAGTCAAAATCCTCTTCCGAAGAAAACAACAAGTTTTTATATGAAATATTATTATAAAATTCTAAGCCTTCTATAAAATGTATATATTCAATATTTTCTAGACCTAATGTCTTTTTAATGAGATTGAGATTACCATCATAATTGTAGATATTATTGTCTTCACCTACAAAATAGATATCATCATTATTAAGGCAAAAATCTCTACATTTTAAATTATTTTTTAAAATGTATTTATATTTAATTTCTCTATTGGGTATTACATGTATTCCCTCTTTAAAAGTACCCAATAACAATTTTCCATCTTTGGTTTGGTATATTTTAGAGATAAATTCATCTTGAAACCAAGATTCCTTTAGTTGTATTCCTTTATCATCTAATCTATATACATCAACGCCTTGTATTCTATTAATTACAAATACTTCATTTTTATCAAATTGAATCCATCTACTTGACATTGGAATATTTGTATTAAGAATGGATGAAATATCATTTCCATTCTTCAAAATTTTAAGATGAGAATTACTTTTCTTTATAAGTACCTCAAATTCATTTGAATCGCCAAATAAATAATAGTGATACCTGTAAATATCAGAATTGTGGGAAATATAATTTGCAATGATTGTATCTGATTGATATCTAAAATATCCCTTTGAATTGAGTGACATTATATCATCATCTTCAATTTTTATTAAATGATAAAAATTAGATAATGTACTATCTCGACTAAAGCTATTAAATATGATTTGTTTTTTATAAATATCTAGAACTAAAACGTGTTTTGAATTTATTACCAATTGGTCTTTAGCATTTATTTCAAAATGAGTAGTATGGCCTAAATCTTTTTTTGGAATAGAATAAAATAATTCTAATCGATTCTCTTCTAATTTAAATATTTGTCCTTTTAGATTACAACAATAAATATTTCCTTTACTATCTTTTTGAAGGCTAAACAAGGAATTGCCTATTTGCTCTTTTGCATTGCCCATTTTCACAAAATGTCCATTTAAATATGCAAATAAACCACGATTAGTAGCTGTATAAATGATATTGTCATTATCTTCAATTATAGAATAGACATCTGCATCTTTGAGGTCTTCAGCACCCAAAGTAAAATATGCGGGTTGTTGTGATTGAAGATTCCAATAAGAGCAACAAAAAACAATACTAATTACTATTATTCTAGAAAAATAGATTGGCATGCATTATATTATTTTCTGTAAATATAAAAAAAGGTTCTTCAAAGAGAAGAACCTTTCATTGTTTAATGACTCATAGGGGTTACATTAATTGAAATGATCACAAAATACTTTTTTAATAATGTTTGAATTATTAATAAAAACAAAATCTAATTCAACATTATTATTAATTTCAAATTTTTACAATTTATAACTACAAATATATTTAATATAGTATTTAATATATTGTTCGTTTTCCGAAATACTTATATGGCTTTCCGAAACCATCTATTTCAGTTAGTTATACGCATCCGTATCGGATAATTCATTACAACTTTACCACAATTGACTATACT
>JAHDBK010000463.1 GCA_020630455.1 Saprospiraceae bacterium | reverse complement strand
TAATAAAATTATTAGCGTTTTATATTGTTAATATAATGATAATAATATAATAAATTTGCATCATATAAATTAAATTTGATTGAATTCTAAATTTAAATCAAATGAAGCTTTATTTCTTGATGTTAGTAATAATATTACATTTTTCAGTTTGTAGTACTGATTTGAAAGAAACAAATGATTATGTAAATGAAAAGTACTTTTATCCAATATTTCCGAGCGATACACTTTATTATTCAATAGATACTATTCCAAATCTTGAAAATAAATATAGGTTCAATTCTAATTTAAATAAAAAAGAAATTGTAATTAATCACAATTTTGGAAAAGGTAGAAATAGTTTATTCGTTTATTTATATGCAGATATGAGTACAGATTACTTTAATATTAAAATAGAATCACCTCATTTTATAAGCGATAGTTTAGATTTAATTAGAGTTAAAAGTTCAGGTAATATTTGTGTTTCTGATTATCCTAAAAAAGTAGTTGACGAAAATATTGGAGGTTTAAACATAGGATTAAAATACATCAGAGAACCTTACTTACGTATTAAACAGAGTGATTATTTTTCAGGTGATTATAAAAAATATTGTCATGCTATATTTAAAGTAAAAGAAAAAAATGTAAAGGATAAAGATGAATTTATCTATTTATTTTTACGAGTTTTAGTTATTTATAATCAAGACTCAATATAAGTCCACTTTAGTTTGTATAAAATTATATATTTGTATTTATTAATATAAATATTTGGATACTTATTACTCAATTCTATTTACTCAATACTATATAAATTAATGAACTCACGTTTCGCTCTCATTACTTTATATGTGTTATTATTAGCAACACATTTTTTTTACTATCCTAAATGGAAAATGGGTGGTAGTGAAGCGACTATCTCTTGGGATGTATCGGGTTATTATTGGTATTTACCAAGTGCATTTATTTATAAAGACCTTACAAAATTAGAATTTAAAGATAGCATTCTTCAAAAGTATAAACCAGCGGGTGCTTTTGACCAAGCATTTATTGACCCTAAATCTGGGAACTATGTAATGAAGTATTCTATGGGACAAGCGGTTCAATTTTTACCTGCTTTTACAGTGGCTCATTTTTGGGCGACTAATTCTTCTCAATACCCAGCAGATGGCTTTTCTTTTCCATATCAATTTATGATTTCTATGGGAAGTTTGATATATATGCTCATAGGATTGTTTTTTCTAAGGAAAGTATTGTTGATTTATTACGAAGATAAGATAGTTGGCTGGACGATGTTGGCTCTAGTATTAGGGACTAATTATTTGAATTATTCTGCCATAGATGGAGCAATGACTCACAATAATTTGTTTACTCTTTATACATTATTAATTTATACAACTATATCATTTTATAAAGAAAACTCTTTATTAAAGGCGATTTTAATAGGTGTGATGGTTGGGATTATGGCATTGACTCGACCCACTGAAATTATCTGTGCTTTTATTCCTATTGTATGGGGTATCAATATATTTAAAAAAGACGCTATAAAAGAGCGTTTTCAGTACATCATTCATCATTATAAATATTATTTAATAGCTGTAATTATAACAGGATTAATTGGTTCTTTACAATTGATTTATTGGAAAATAGCAACAGACAGTTGGTTGGTATATAGCTATCAAGATCAAGGATTCAGTTGGTTAAGTCCTCATATCAAAAACGTTATGATAAGCTACCGAAGCGGATGGCTGCCATATTCTCCAATGATGATTTTTGCATTAATAGGCATGTATTTTTTATATAAAAAAGATAAAATATTATTTGCATCTGTTTTTGTATTTTGTATGTTGTATATCTATATCGTTTCTGCTTGGGATATATGGTGGTATGGAGGTTCATTAGGTCAAAGGGCAATGGTACAATCCTATCCAGTTTGGGCATTTGCTTTGGCGGCATTTATATCATTTTTATATCATCTGGAATGGCATTGGAAAGGAATTGTACTGAGTATCATGTTGTTATTTACTTATGCTAATATTTGGTTTGTACACCAAGCACATAAAGGCGGAAAATTATGGGTAGGACAGATGACTGGAGCGTATTATTGGAGGATTTTATTCACTTACGAACACGATAGGGATGATTTAAAACTTTTGGATAATAATGAATATTATATAGGAAAAGAAAAACGGCCTCATTATATTTTTAAAGAAAATTTTAATGATAATTCTAATTACATAGAATATGTGGATAATTATTTCATTGGAAGAAATGCTTCAGGTTTAGATATGTACGTAGATAGTTTCCCTCTATATAAATTCTTGATGAATGACACTATTCAATATACACCTATTATTTATTCTCCTATTTTAGAAAAAAAATATAAATGGTATAAAGCAAGTGCAGAAGTAAGTATTGAAAGAAAAGAATGGAATCGTTGGAATATGAATCATTTTATGTTTAGATTTTATAACGATAAGGATGAGATTGTAAAAGAAAAATTTATTCGTTGTCAAAGGATAATGAATAACAATGAAAAAAGAATAGTTGATTTTGAAATTAAAGCCCCAAAAAAAGAGTACAATAGGGTCGCAGTATTGTTTTGGAATGGCGGTTCATCCAATAAGGTGATTGTAGGTGAAATTACTGTTTCTGGTTTTGATTAGATTATTGTTTAATGTTTTGTAATATGGAAAGATAAAGAATTTTCTTTATCTTTTATATTTTGTATTGAAATAAAATTTAAAATTTTTAATTACAAAAAAATAATTATTACCTTTGTATTTCATTAAAATTACTGACTTATTCTTACTTATTTAAAAAAATACATCAATCTTTATACCGCTACGGCTGGAGCGATTATCATGGGTGGTATGGTATTTTACATCAATTTAGATGAAAGTTTTGAAGGAGCCGTTTATGCTGCTTTAAAGCAAGCAGTATATACCTTTTTCTTAGGAGGAATTTGTGTTAGATTAAGTGAAAATGTAGCGGTACAAACCAAGAATGCATATTGGGGGGTGATTAAAGGAACTATCTTAGCCAGTTTTGTAACCATTACTTCAGTTTATGCTATTCACAGTTTTAAAGGAACACCAAAACCCTTATTAAGTACCTTGCCAACAGCTATTTTAGCCCCACCAGGATTCATCGTTTTGGCTGGATTCAGGAGATATAAATACGAAAAAGAAGAAGAAAAAGTCTATGTTTCTTCCTTATAAACTTCTATTTTTTTACATTTGCACCGTTTTTACAATACTTTAAATAAAATTTTTAAAAAAATGGCTGGAAACAGAACCTTTACAATGATTAAGCCTGATGCTGTACGCAATGGTCACATCGGTGCAATTTTAGCAAAAATGAATGAAGCAGGTTTCAAAATTATTGCTATGAAATATACTCATTTATCTGCTGAAAAAGCAGGTGAATTTTATGCAGTTCACAAAGAAAGACCATTCTATGGAGAATTGGTTGAATTCATGTCTTCAGGACCAATTGTAGCTGCAATTTTAGAAAAAGATAATGCAGTAGAAGATTTTAGAAAATTAATTGGTGCAACTAACCCTGCTGAAGCAGCTCCTGGAACAATCAGAGCATTATATGCTACTAGTATTGGTGAAAATGCAGTACACGGTGCAGATTCTGATGAAAATGCTCATATAGAAGGAAATTTCCACTTCGCTGGAACTGAAATGTTTAGCTAGATTT
>JAHDBK010000462.1 GCA_020630455.1 Saprospiraceae bacterium | reverse complement strand
AAAGATAAATTAGTATTTTTAATTATAGTCAAGGCATTACTCGAAAAGCATAGCCTCCGCTATGGTTAAGAGGAATAACGAAGAATATCATTAAAAAGACAATTTAGCTATAGTCAATTTTTCGTAATAACGTCTATTTAACAATAAAAATATTATTCATATTAATATTTAAATTAAAACTTGAATAATGAATTCCATTATTTTTCGTTAAAAAAATCGTGAAAAGTGTAAGATATTCCACATATTTGCGAACTTTACATTGAAAAAATACACATGATTACTTCACTTTTATACCATTTAGGGCGATATGTTTCTCTTTTAGGTTTGATGTTTAGCAAACCTGAGAAGGTAAGTATGTATTGGAAGGAGACAATGCGTCAAATGAATGATATAGGGATAGGTTCATTGATTATTGTTTGCTTAATAGCCTTATTTATTGGAGCGGTATCAGCCGTTCAATTTGCATATCAACTTCAAGGAACTTTTGTACCATTATACTATACTGGTTATATCGTAAGGGATATGACTATTATCGAATTAGCTCCTACTATTACCTGTTTAGTTTTAGCAGGAAAGGTGGGTTCTAATATTGCTGCTGAAATAGGTGGGATGCGTCAAAAAGAACAAATTGATGCCCTTGAAATTATGGGAGTAAATACTGCATCTTATTTAATTTTTCCAAAAATTGCCGCTGCTCTATTTGTTATTCCATTATTAGTAGCCATTGCTGCATTTGTAAGTATTATTGGAGGATATTTAGCGGCAGTTCCCACAGGTATGGTTTCTGAAACTGATTATGTATTAGGACTAAGAAGTTTTTTTGTAGAATATAATGTCTTCATGATGTTTGTAAAAGCCATTGTATTTGCATTTATTTTGACCTCCGTTGCTGCTTATCAAGGCTATTATGTAAAAGGTGGAAGTATTGAATTGGGTAAAGCCAGTACAAATGCTGTAGTATTTAGTGATATTGTAATTCTAATCGCAGATTATATTATTGCATTAATGTTAACATAAAAATACAGAAAATTGATACGAGCAATAGGTGTAAAAAAGTCATTTGATGACATCGAAGTTTTAAAAGGTATTTCTACTGATTTTGAAAAAGGAAAAACCAACCTCATCATTGGAAGAAGTGGAGCGGGAAAAACCGTTTTCCTCAAATTGCTTGTAAGCCTCATGCAACCTACTGATGGTGAAGTATGGTATGACGACATCAATATTACCCAACTTTCTAAAAGACAATTGATAGATATAAGAAAGCAAATTGGAATGTTATTTCAAGGTTCTGCTTTGTTTGACTCTATGACCGTTGAAGAAAATATTCGTTTTCCGCTAGATATGTTTACTAATTTTACTAAAAAAGAAAAACAAGAAAGAGTCGATGAACGAATTGAAGTTGTAAATTTAGAAGGGGCTAATAAAAAATACCCTGGTGAAATTTCTGGAGGAATGCAAAAACGTGTAGGTATTGCTCGCTCAATCATCATGAATCCTAAATATCTTTTTTGCGACGAACCCAATTCTGGTCTTGACCCTAAAACATCTCTCGTAATCGACGAATTAATCAGAGAAATTACTATTGAAAATAATATGACAACCATCATTAATACCCATGATATGAATTCAGTGATGGAAATTGGTGATAAAATCAATTTTCTACATAAAGGGAAATTGGCTTGGGTGGGTCATAAATCTGAAGTTTTAGAATCAGATAATGAGTTATTACAAGATTTTATATTTGCATCACCATTTTTACAAAGATTGCGTAATAGAGCATTAGGTAAATAAATAATGACTTGGTAAAAGTTTTTGGAATTAGACATCATGGAGTTGGCTCCGCTCTCTCTCTCAAAAAAGCATTAGAAGAAATGCAACCTGATTGTATTTTAATAGAAGGAGCAAATGATGTTGAAAGTATTTTACACCATGTAAAAAATGAAGAATTAAAACCTCCCGTCGCTATTTTATCTTATAATCCTAAAAATTTAGAACAAGCCTCATATCTTCCTTTTACAGCATTTTCTCCAGAATGGATTGCTATGAAATATGGATTTGAACATAATATTAGTGTTCAATTTATGGATTTGCCACAAAAAAATAATTTTGGACTTTTAGAAGAAAAAAAGAAAGAAAAACAAATCCAAATCGACGAAAAAGAAGCAAGTCCCAAAAACTCAGAAATCCAAAATGACCCTTTGGGTTATATGGCCAAAATAGCTGGCTACGAAGATAGTGAAAGATGGTGGGAAGTTACCTTTGAACAAAGAGAAGGACACAGCGAAACTTTTGATGCCATTTTAGAATTAATGTCTTCTTTAAGAGCAGAAGTAGGTAATAATGAGAGTAGAGAAACGCTATTACGCGAAGCATTTATGAGGAAAGTATTAAGAAAAGCCCAAAAAGAATTCGAAAATATAGCGGTTGTTTGTGGTGCTTGGCATGCTCCTGTTTTAGACAAAGTAAAAGATTTTAAAGCCTCTGATGACAATAAAATCTTAAGAGGACTCCCAAAAACCACTATTAAATATACTTGGATTCCTTGGTCTTATGATAGAATCTCTAAATCAAGCGGTTATGGTGCAGGTATTATCTCTCCTGCTTGGTATGAATTATTATTCTATAATAGAAACGACGCTGTAATTACTTGGATGATTCAAGTAGCTCAATTGCTCCGTAAAGAAGATTTAGACGCCTCCTCAGCCCATGTAATAGAAGCAGTAAGACTAGCTGAAACATTAGCTGCTTTAAGAGAACAATCAGTTGCTGGAATGAGCGAATTATATGAAGCAGCAAAGACTATTTTTTGTGAAGGTGATTCTAGTAAAATGGAATTAATAGAGAAAAAACTCATTGTCGGTGATATTATGGGAGCTGTACCTGATACAATTCCTATTATTCCATTACAACAAGATATAGAAAAACAAATTAAGACTACTAGATTGAGTAAATATCGGAATTCCCTTGAAGAAATGGAAAGGGAATTAGACTTGAGGGAAGAGAAACAATTAATGGCTAGTCATTTATTACATCGACTTCATCTGTTAGATATTCCTTGGGGAACAATACAAGCCAAAAAAGGATATAGCTCTCAAAGAACTCAAGGAGATTTTAAAGAATATTGGTCTTTAAAATGGCTGCCTGATTTTGCCATTAATATCATCGAAGCAGGAATTTTGGGCAATACCGTTGAGGAAGCTGCTATTAATAAAATTAAACAACAGTCACAACAAATTGAACACCTCAAACACATCAGCACCTTAATTAAATATAGTTTAAAAGCTCATTTACCTACAGTCATTGATGATTTGATGTATATTTTTCAAAAAACAGCTGCACTTACCACTGATATTTCAATATTAATGGAAAGTTTGCCTGGAATTGTTGAAGCTATAAAATATGCCAACACAAGACAAATCGATATTTCTTCTCTAAAGAAACAACTAGAACATATTATCCCTAGAATAGGTATAGGATTGCCAATGGCCTGTACTTCTCTTAGTGAAGAAGCTGCCGAAGAAATGTTTGAATTAATAACCCAAAGTGATTATCAAATCCAACTCATCAACAATGATGATTATAAAGAAATTTGGTTATCTTCCCTTGAAAAAACAGCGAACACACCTTCAGTACATTTCATCTTAAAAGGGGCTGCAACTCGAATTTTATACGATAAAAAAACTTGGGATTTTGACACA
>JAHDBK010000461.1 GCA_020630455.1 Saprospiraceae bacterium | reverse complement strand
AAACAAAATTCTTATTTCAAAAACTCAATAAATTTATGTTACAGTGTACTAAGTACACTGTAACATAAATAAAATTGTATTTTGAAAGAGCCTTTTGTTCTGACTCTGCTTCACGTCCTCGCCTTAATAGCTAGGGCTATTAGGCTGCGGGCGTTCATTGATTCTAAACAAAATTCTTATTTCAAAAACTCAATAAATTTATGTTACAGTGTACTAAGGCTATGCTTTTCGAGTAATGCCTCGACTATAAAAAAAATACTAATTTATCTTTCATAAAAAACTTTTCGTAATAACGTCTAAAAGTCATAATATTTGTTTGTCAATGCTGTTCTAATACCAAAATGAATAAAAGTGGTATTCATATTTTTTAGGTCAACCGTTTCATTTGCTGGGCTGAAATTTCTAAATGTTGCCCCTAACTCTAATCTTAAATTTGTTTTAGGGTTTACAATATAAGCTAAACGAATATCTGTGAATAAAGTTGTAGAACGAACTCCTTGTGTTGTTTTATTATCAAACTCTTGTTCTCTAGTATCATATGATTCAAAAATGTTACTTCCCCAATTAGAATCGAGGGTATCTCTTCCTTGAATGGCATACATCAATTCTATTTCACCAGACCATCTTCCTTTTTGATAAGCTAATATATTTACAGATTCTATAAAGTTAGCACCTAGAGGGTGAGCAATTGCTTGACCATAATGTCCATAATTTCTTCCTGTAGTTTGGTGGGTATAAGTATATGGGCGGACATAATTGAGTTCTGTTTGAAAATAGAGCCCTTTTATAAAAGTATCATAGGACTTAAATCCTAATTGAAAAGCAATTTTATTGCCCCACCAGCCATCAGCTTTAATCAAATGTTCAAATAAAAATTCATCAAACATAATTTGATTATAAATCATCATTTTTTGTCTGATTTTATAAGACATCGCTATTCCCATCATTACATTTCCATTTCCAGAGCCTACAGCAAATTCAACGGGTCTATATAATATTACAGGATTCAAGAAAGAAACATCTAAAGTATTTGTACTATCTTGATATACTACAGTTTCAAATAATCCAATATTAAATTTTTTAGTAACATTCATAGATAAATAATGAGAAGAAACATATTTCCTAGGAAAAGATGTATGTCCAGACCCAAATGCATCTCTCATTTGAGTAAATAAATTTGTATAATTAATTTTCCAAAAAGTGGTTTGAATTCTTAAATAAGGATAATTAAAAGCATTGTCCGATAAGAATAAAGAACGATACCCTTCTCCTATAAAATGTTTACCATGTCCAAATTGAATATTGAAAAACTCATTTGGCTGTATGGTTATATTGCCATTAGCATAGGAAAAGTCATATGCTGGAGATTCAGAAAGAGTAGAATTAAAATTTTTAGGGTTACCTTCCCCTGGAACCATTGTTGTTTCTTGAATGAATTCATCGACATAATTGGGGAAACGAGCCTGATTTTCGTATAAATCAGTATAGAAGGTCATTGTTTTACCAAGTTGTCCCATAATTTGTAATCCTCTACTATTCACAAAAGGTGTTTGTTCTGTATCAGAAGAAGAGCCCATTCGTATATCGACTAAAGGATTGAAATACAAACTATATTTACCTTCTTTATGTTCAACTTTGGCAAAATGGTCATTAAAAAAAGCATTGAATAACCATCTAGGAAATTTTTTATCTATTTCTTTTTCAAACCTAATATTTTCATGGATTGTATCTAGTAAGTGAGCTATTTTAAAATGATTAAATGGCTGTATAGCAGTATGTAAATTTAGCGAATCATCTTGCTTTAATATTTGAGCTTCTAAACCTCTAACTGCATTTTTATTCAAAGGAATATTCTTTATTTGAGCATTCAAATTTAAATGAATAAAAACAATCAATAATACGAGCCAATATTTGTTATAAAAAAATAATGTATCCATATTTAGTATAGAAATTTAGTTATAGTATGTACTACAGATGTTAGAGCATGTTTAAAATTATAAAATGAGGATTATATTTGCAAACATGCTCTAAGAAAAATCTAGAAAAAACGATATTGGAATATTTTTCTTAAAGGTTTCAGCCACCTCATATAAAACTTAGGTTTCAAACCATTTAATTTCCATGCTTCTTTATCTTCTTTATTTGCTTTTAAGCGATGTTTCAATGAAGCATTACTCATGCCTCCTGTTCTCATTTTAACTAAAACTTCGGGTAAATAGGCAACTTTTATTTCGTATTTATACATTAGTCTCAACATCAGCTCATAATCAGCAGAGGTTTTTAATTTTGTATTAAAACCACCATATTTCTGGTATATTGATTTACGAACAAAAAATGTAGGGTGAGGAGGCATCCAACCTCTTAAAAATTTTTCTTTTGAGGCATCTCCTGATTTCCAATACCGTACTATTTTATTAATATTATTATGTTTTACATAGTGTAAATCTCCATAAACAGCATCTACATCTGTTGCCATAAAAATAGAGATAACACGTTCTAAAATTTCTTCGGTTGCATAAAAATCATCAGAATTCAAAATTCCTATAACTTCTCCTTCACAAAGTTCAATTCCTTTATTCATTGCATCATACATTCCATTATCATCTTCTGAAATGATGTGAGAAACATGTGTAAATTTGTTTACAATATCTAAAGTGTTATCTTTAGAATTTCCATCAACAATTATATGTTCAACATCATTATACGTCTGTTGAGCAACACTATGTAGTGTATCTTCAATGGTACTGCTACTATTATATGTTGTTGTGATGATAGAAATTTTCATCTAATATGTAAATAAATCTGAGGTAATGTTATTTAATTTGTTTAAGTTAAGAGCGTGAAATTACGCAATTTTCTAATACTAATACATCCATTTTTGTCCTTAAGTAACAATCCAATGCTTCTTGAGGAGTATTTACAATTGGTTCATTTTCATTAAAAGATGTATTTAATAAAATTGGAACATTTGTTTTTTCATTAAATTTACTAATTAATGCATGATATCGGGGATTCACTTCTTTTTGCACCGTTTGTAATCGCCCTGTCCCATTGACATGTGTAACCGCAGGAATAATCTTGTGTTTTTCTTTTTTAATATCAAATACTTTTTCCATAAAAGGAACATCATCAACTTGTTCAAAATAATCAGCGACATGTTCTTTTAATATGGAAGGAGCAAAAGGTCTAAAACTTTCTCTTCTTTTTATTTTTTCATTGAGTAAATCTTTAGCATCTTCTCTTCTTGGATCGACTAATATTGAACGATTCCCTAAGGCTCTCGGACCAAACTCTGCTCGTCCTTGAAACCAACCTACTACTGCTCCATTAATTAATTTGTTAGAAACGATGTCATACAAATTATCTTCTTCATATTTTTGATAAGAAATATTCTTTTCCTTTAAAATATCTTCTATTTGTGCATTAGAAAATTGAGCTCCTGTATAAGGTTGAGGCATAAAAGGAAGTCTTGGATTATCTAATTCGTGATGATAGAAATATAAAGCTGACCCCGTTGCGGTACCTGCATCATGACCTGCAGGCGGAACAAATAGATTTTTGAAGGAGGTATTAGCAATTAGCTTACCATTGGCAACTGAATTTTGAGCTACTCCTCCAGCTATACAAATATTTTCTAATTTTGTTTTTTTGTACAAATCTTCAGCAATATGAAAAATCACCTCTTCTGTTACAGCTTGAACAGA
>JAHDBK010000460.1 GCA_020630455.1 Saprospiraceae bacterium | reverse complement strand
TAATGAATTATCCGATACGGATGCGTATTACAATTATAAAGAATTTTCTTTATAATTAGACATTTTAAATTCAATTAATATTAATATTAATAAAATAATAATTTAAATAATAAAATATAAAAAATCTAGTAAGGTGAGCCTTTCATATAAATATATGAGGAGAGATAAGGTAAATAATGCATAAAGCAAATTGAGGCTAGCAATAATTCTTAATAATATCCTCCATTTTTTTGGAAACTCCCAATAGCAGATAAATGAATTCAAGGCAAAAAAGAAAGCAATAAGTGATAGGTATCTTAATATAGAATTGGGCATTTCAATAAAGTGATTCAATAATGGTAATATAATGCCTAGCATGATAGCAGATGCTAATGCGCCTATAGCGTCTATTAAGAAGATATTCTTTGGAGAAATCTTTTGTATTATATTACACATTGAAGCTATTTTAAAAAATCATCTACTACTCTAATTCATATTCAATAGCTTCTTTAAAGCTATTATCTAATATGTTTTTTATCAATTCCTCATGATTGCCTTTTGGCACATCTCTTTCTATTTTAAAATTATTATCTTTAATCGCATACGGATGAAATTCTCTACGAGCTTTTTGATTTTTTTTGCTAAAAAATTCTTTTCTATGAATGGTTTTGTGATAAACAATTGGTTTATTAGCACAAGTAACAATAGTTGGAGTTATTTCTTTTTTATCATTAATAAAATCATATCTACCTCCTTCATATTTAAAATAAAGGAAAGAACAATCTTCGTGAATTTCAATTAAAATACCACAAAAAAGATCACCTGCTTTGGGTGGCGTAAATATTTTTTCATCTTCTAAACTTTCTACTTGTTTTAGATAATCTTGACGACTTCTTTTACCCACTTCTACTCCATCTTTCATATCAGGAATTTTCTCATTATAAAAAGATTCTCTAAACCAAAGACTTTTTATAGAATGGATTTCCCATTCTCCATTAGTGATTAATTTTTTATAAAAATCCCATAAATCAAATGGGTTGACTCCTTGTAAAGATAAATAAGTTTTGTTATATTCTGGCTTTATTAAGGCGATAAGTTTTCTTTTCAAACGAGCAAAATCTTTTTCCCATAATTTAACTTCATCAATCATTTCTGGACGATATTGTTTTAAATCCATAATCGTCAAAGAAAGCTCAATTTCTATTTGTTCAATAGAAGCTGTTAAATCTTCTACTCGTTTTTTGATGGCTGTTTTATCTGTATATTCATTAACTAATTTGAGGTTTTTCCAAAATTTAGTTCCTTTTTTCTTTTTTTTATTTTCAAGGATGTCAATTTCTGATAATAATTTAATATAAATATTTCCTTCTTGTAATTCATAAATTGCCCTTCTTAATTGAGAACTACCGTCAGCGATATTATCCCTTTGAAGTGTTTCAAGCATTAACTCTAACTGCAATTCGTCTTCTTCTACTTTAATTTCTAAATCATTATTAACAACAGAAATAAACACATCTAAAATATCATCAAAATCGAAAGCATTCAGTTTCTTTGCTAAAGGAGTAATAAGCTCTTCTTTAATGGCTCTTTGCAAATGTCTAGCACCATATTTTACATCATAGCCCTTCTCTGCCAAATATGGTAAGACTTCATCACTTATATTTAAAGATAAGTTCCTAAATTTAAGTCCTTCTCTTTTTTTGAAGAGGTTCATTTCTCTTTCTACCACAAAAGACATGGTATCTCTTAGTAAAGGATTAAAAGGAACAATTCTATCAATTCTATTGAATAATTCAGGTCTAAAATGTTTTTCAACTGCTGTAATAAAATGTTGATTGACATCGGCTACATTTACTTCTTTATTCCAAGAAATTCTATCATCTTGAAGAGAGGCTGCCCCTATATTAGAGGTCATGATAATAATCGTACTACAAAAATTGACCAATTGTCCTCTATAATCAGTAAGTCGTCCTTCTCCTAATATTTGTAGTAATAAATCATAAAAAGAAGCATCAGCTTTTTCTATTTCATCAAACAAGAGTACTGAAAAAGGTTCTCTTTTAATAGCAGCGGTCAAGACTCCATCACTAGCTCCATACCCTGTTAATCTAAGCATAGCATAAGGGTCAGAATATTCACTCATATCGAATCGAACCATTTTATCTCGATTACCAAACATGAATTGAGCAAGAATTTTTGCCATTTCTGTTTTTCCTACTCCCGTTGGTCCAACGAATAAAAAAGAAGCGATGGGCTTACCTTGTCTACTCAAAGCTGTTTTAACCGTTGCTAATACATCTGTAACGGCACCAATACAAGCATCTTGTCCAAACAAATCCTTTTTGAAGTTATGAATAACTTGTTGTGGTTGCATTTCAACATCTGGGTCAATCATAAACAAGGGCAAACCAGTATCTTCAGAGAAGTATTCCATTACTGAAGAGCGATTGATGTCCTTTTTTTCGTCGTATTGTTGATTATTGGTGATGATGTGTTCTAAAAATCGTATGGGCTTGCCTGGCATACCAGAATAAGGTGTAAACCTCTTGTTCAACCTTACTGTTTCTTTAATTGCATCTTCTTCAATTTTGATTTGACTGATTAAAGCTGTTTGTTGTATTTTATTGAGAATAATTTCTT
Organism: Saprospiraceae bacterium; assembly: GCA_020630455.1. Taxonomy (GTDB): domain Bacteria; phylum Bacteroidota; class Bacteroidia; order Chitinophagales; family Saprospiraceae; genus JAHDCE01. Next base: position 1,096 of record JAHDBK010000460.1, on the reverse strand, counting down.
CAACATTTTCTTGAGGTTCTTGTACATAAACAACATTGAATAAAGAAGTATAATTAGGGCTTTTTAATTCAATTTTCGCCAATTCTTCTTGGCTACACTCTGTTATAATTGTCACTTCTCCCCTTACTAAAAAAGGACGTAAATAATGAGCCATACTCATGTCATTTCCTTCGTATTGTCCTACTTCAAATAGCTCCATTAAATTGCGTATATATAACAAAACTTCTTTATTTTGAAGCTCTTTACATAAAACAGCTAGGTTTTCTTGCCAACCTGTATCTCTCATCATTTCTTTAATCAATCGAGAAGCGGTAGTTTCCCAAATTTGATTTTTAATTTGGTGTTTTTTGAGGTGTCGACTAGCTTCCCATACTAAAGTTGTTTTTCCTACGCCACTTGGTCCTACAAGCAGAATATTTCTATTATACTGTCCTTTTAGTATTTCTATTATTTGTTTCAATTCCTCATCCATTCCAAACAGTATTTTTCTAGGAACAGACAATTGGTAAGCGGCTAGAGGGAGTAAATTGAGTTGTTTTTCTTCTTTTAATTTTTCTAATTCAGCAGGAGTATAAAATTCAAATCCTACTTCTTTTTGAATGAGTTCAAGACTATCAAACCATATCGTTTCTACTATTTTTTGAACATTCTTAAATCTTTGATTTCTTATAAATTCTAAAAGAATAGCATTTTGTAAGGCTTCTTCAATATTCTGTTCTTCTTCTGCTAGTACTTCAATTCCCAATACAGGAACAATCGCCCATTCTTGATTAGCTTCTGTTTTTTGAGAATAATAATTAAAAGTCAAATCTAATTCGGGATAGGAATATCTATCTTTTGCAGCAGGGATGTTGACGATAACCTCTCCTTGTATAAAATCTCCTTTGATATATTGATTCAAGATATTATCATAATTCCCTTTATTCAAAACTTTATTTTGAAAAGCAGCTCTAAAATCATTTGCTAATTGATTCGAGTTCTTTTCTGGAAAAACAACGTTTTGATACATCATTGGAATTTGGACATATCCTCCAGACTTGAATGTTAGTTTAAAACTGTGAAATGGTACGGTAATACTATAGGACATATTAAATTT
>JAHDBK010000459.1 GCA_020630455.1 Saprospiraceae bacterium | reverse complement strand
TATTGTAAATAAACTTATACAATATTTTCATCAACTATACCAATCCGTAATGATTTTGTGCATTTAGTGTTCTTATGACAACTTGAAAACTAAGTGTCCACCACAATATAAGTGACCTATTTCAAATACGGATTCGTCTTTCTGACCCCAATTACCTCAAAAGATATACTTAATAAAAGGTTGTTTGGCAACAATTTTTATAGCACACGTATAAAACATAAAACACTCAATATATTTTCTATATAAATTAATTATACATAAGTCACAAGTATGAGAATAGCATTATCCCTCCTCTTGACATTTTTAAGCATCCAGCTTTTCGCTCAATGTGTAGAAGGTGAATGTGAAAATGGGAAGGGGACTTATCTGTTTCCTAATGGTTCAAAGTATATTGGAATGTTTAAAGATGGCATGATTCATGGCAAAGGCATCTGTCATTATACTGATGGTAGTTATTATGATGGTGAATGGGCTCATCGTTATCCTGACGGTAAAGGCAAAATGGTACTAAGTGATGGACAAGAGGTCTCTGGCACTTGGAAACAAGGGGTCTTAGTAGATGAAGAAGGTAAAGTCGTAGAAGATGAATTTTCAGAACGGGTAGCTGAAGATATGGGCATGAATTTGCAAACAGGTTGTGTAAAGGGGGATTGTAAAAATGGAGAAGGTCTCATTGCCTATGCTAATGGCAGCCGATATGATGGGAAATTTAAAAATGGTAAAGCTCATGGGCAAGGTACTTTTTATTATAGTAATGGCGACCGATATGTTGGCAACTTCATGAACGGATTGCCTCATGGGGAAGGTACAAAATACCGTAATGGCAAACCACCCATAACAGGCAATTGGTCAAAAGGCGAACTATTACCCGATTTTAAAAAAGTGGAATATCGTAATTGCTCAGGTGGAGATTGTCAGTCTGGCTTAGGTACATTTTTCTATAAAGAAGGAAAATTTGTAGGCGAATTTAAAGATGGGCAACCCCTTCAAGGAACGATTTATTTTCATAATGGTGATATTTATAAAGGACAGCTTGAAAACCACAACTTTAATGGTCTCGGTATTTTTACTAATGCTAAATATGGTACTGTGATTAAAGGTTTTTGGGAAAACGGAGCGTATCATGGTAAAAATGCTCCCAAAAAAGAACCGTCTCCTAATAAAAAACCCGCTAAACGTCCTACCAAGACAGGTAAGCAAAAAGTGTGGGCAGTTATCATAGGAGTATCTCAATATGCCCATATGCCTGTACTTCGATACACTGATGATGATGCTTATAGAATGTATGCCTTTTTTAAAAGCCCAGAAGGTGGTGCTTTAGATGATGAACAAATTCGTATTTTAATTGACGAAGATGCGACCAAGAAAAAGATATTAGAGGCGATGGAAAAAGTCTTTACACAAGCAGGTGAAGATGACTTAGTGGTGCTATATTTTTCTGGTCATGGTCTAAAAGGCTCTTTCTTACCCATAGATTTTGATGGCTTTGATAATAAGGTTTTACATACAGAAATCAATGATATTTTAAGGCGTTCACCTGCTAAACATAAATTGTGTATTGCGGATGCTTGTCACTCTGGCAGCTTACTAGCCATGAAAGGCTCTATTGGTAGTACACTAGAAACTTACTATAAAAGACTTGCCCAATCCGAGGGAGGTACAGCTTTGATTATGTCTTCTAAAGGTGAAGAAACTTCCCTAGAGTCAAAAGGCTTGAGACAGGGTGTTTTTAGTCATTACTTAATTCGTGGTTTAAAAGGCGAAGCAGATGCCGATAAAGATAAAATCATCGAAATTGGTGAATTGTACAACTATGTTTCTAAAGAAGTCATTCAATATACTGCTCGCCGACAGTCTCCTGTTTTAAAAGGTCAGTTTGATGTTGATATGCCTATTGGCGTAATTAGAAAATAATATCACCTTCTTCTCTTATACACGACAAAGCCCTATTTTCTCTAGAAAATAGGGCTTTGTCGTGTGATTGACTCCCTGTTTTCAAAACACAAAATAGACTAAATCATTAGAGACTGTGTACATAATAAGTAAGCAATATTTTAAAACAAAAAACATGTTTCAAAACAAAAAACATATTTTTGTTTATATTTTTTGCTTTAAAACTTGCTTTGTAAAATAATTTGTTTTACATTTGATTCAAAATATATCTTTATTCAATAAAAATAGTTGAATTATGATTGGTCAAGATAGAATTGAATTAAACAATCGTTTTATAAATGTTTTCTCTATTTTAGAAAACAAGGGGATTATTGTTAAAAATGATCGTAATGGCAAAGGAATGGGAGACTTTGCAGACAAAATATTAGGAAATAGAGGCTATGGTCATATCATTAGAGCTTTCTTGAATAAAGAGGACAAGCGTTGTTTTGACTATAAACATATAGATAAACTTTGTGAAGCTTATAAGGTTAATAGAGACTATATGATTCATGGTATTGGTGAGCCATTTGGAAGAAGAGCTAAACGCCAGCTAGATGAAGTAAGTGTTCCTACAGCATCAAAGGGTAATATTTTATACACCTCTGTTCAAGCCTTTGCAGGTGCGACTATTGAAGCTGGAGGACATGCAGCAGAAGACCATTCCTTTTTTACTATTCCTGATATGCCTAACTCTGATTATGTAGCATTTACTATAGAAGGAAATAGTATGGATCCTTTAATTAAATTTGGAGATATTGTTATTTGCGAATCGGTTGGCAATGTAGATAAAATTCATAACAATGAAATCTATGCCGTTAAAAGTAAAGATTCTGTTTGGATAAAGTATGTTCAAAAAATAACCAATAATAGAGGACGGGTTACTCATCTAAAATTGATTTCCGAAAATAAATTAGAACATGATCCGTTCGTTGAAGAAGTAAATGAATATACCCGATTATATAAAGTCACTCGATTAATTAGTTCGCTTTAAACCTTATTCTTTTAAAATAATTTCCTCAATAAAAAAGCTAGATTTTAAAAAATCTAGCTTTTTTATTGAGGATCAAGCCCTTTCATTTTTATAAAAAAATTGTTTGTTTTTAGCTTTATTTTTTCTTGTTTTTATAAAAAAATTGTTTTATATTGTGAATGTAATTAAAGCTAAAAACGATTATTTATCCCATGCAAAACATTAACAGACAAGAGTTAAATAGACGGTTCAAGCTAGTATATAATTTATTAATTGAGCGTGGTGAAATTATTAAAAATGACCGTTTAAAAAGTAAATCTTCTTTTGCTAAAAGACTCGGGACTAAAGGTCATATTATTGATTTGTTTCTAAGTGGTAAACGTAAAATTACTTATGAACAAACAAAATTGCTTTGTGCTGCTTATGGCATTAGTGAGATGTATATGTTTCAAGGAATTGGAGAGCCCAATTCAAAACCTACAAAACTTCCAGCACCAGAAGAAAGATTATGTATGGCATTAGGTATAGATTTTTCCCCTAATATTTTATTTACCAATATTGACGCTTTTGCTAGTAATACAATTGGTGTTGATTTATGGGAAGAAAATGAACGTTTTAGAATTCCTGGGATTCGTGGTGATTTGGTCGCCTTTAATATTAATGGAAACAGTATGAATCCTACAATCAATGCTGGTGATATGGTGATTTGTACACCTCTAGGAGATAATAATGAATTAGAAGAAGATGAAGTTTATGCCGTTGTTTCTAATTCCTGTGTTTGGGTAAAACGAGTCCAAAGATGTTATGATAAACATGGTAATTGGTCACACCTAAGATTAATCT
>JAHDBK010000458.1 GCA_020630455.1 Saprospiraceae bacterium | reverse complement strand
TAATGAAATTATTAAAACATAAAGATATGGTAAAAAAGATAAAACAACAATAATTATTAATTGAAATAATACATACTTTTTTGATTGTCTAATAAACAATGACCAGAATAAGAAAATGATGAAATAAAAAAAGTAAAATCCCATTCCTAAAATAACAAAAACACCATATTCATTCATTAAATCAGGATTATTCTCTAAATAAATCGCATTGTATTTAAAATAGAATCCCCAAATTATTATTATTATAATTAATAATATTAAATGAATTAAAAACAGGTGTTTTTGAAAGAAGTTTATCATTTTTGAAACTCCCATTTAGCTGATAATTCTTTAAATTTCAACCAATCTGGTTCTTCATATACATTGCCTGTATATAGACCTAATTTTCGTTTGAGAGTACTTCTCAAAAGATAAGGTCTTGGGTCTTGATTATTTATTTCAATTGCCTTGGATACTTCTTCATAAGCTTCTTCTCTTTTTTTTAATAATTCAAGGAATGTAGCTTTATAATAATGGTATTTAAAGTCATTTAAACCCCATTCTTTTGCTTTTTCAATATCAGAAATTGCATTTCTAAAAACAACTCTACTATCTTCTCCCCAACCCAAATAAGGTCCTCTATAACTCTCAGCTAAAGCTCTACAAAAATACAAATCTGCATTTTTGGGATGCTTTACAATTATTGAATCAAAATGAATTACAGTATTATTAGTACTTCCTCTAGCGTATCCAATTTCTAAACCTCTCATCCAATAATAAGAGGCATTTTTAATATCATCATTTTGATAATAAATATTTCCTAAAACAAAATAAGTAATCTTGTATTCAGAAGTACCAATAGGTCTATCTGATAAATGACGGCTAGGAATATCTTCAATGTCTTTTTTTAAATCATCAATAGCTCCATTATAATCATTTAAAACATCAGCTTTAAACTGTGCTCTAGTAATATTAGCATTCAATTTATTGACAGAACGATTGACCATTCTGTCATAATCTTTAAGTGCATTTTCATAATCTCCTATCTTTGTATATAAACTTGCTCTTAATCTGTAATTCTTTTCTAAAGATTCATTTTCCCAATATTTTTTTTTACAATTCATGGCTTCAGTTATGACATCAATGCTTTTTTCATAATCTTCAATTGTAGCATATATTTGTTGTAGAAGATATAATGTTTTACAATCTCTTTTTCCATTATTTTTTTGAATAGAAATATTCAATTGCTCCAAGGCTTCATCTGTCTTTTTTTCAAGTAAAAATAAAGAATTTGCTTTATAATAATGATAAACAGAAGGTAAATTTTCATTATTAAAAAAAGAAAAATCTATTGATTCATTATATTGAACAAGACCTATTTTCATCAAAGTATCAATGGTGTAAGGAGTCAATCCGTTACTTAAATATTGACCATAATCATTATAAAAATCATAATAATACCTGTGTTTATCTGTTTTATTTCTTTGAAATGTGTAATGACCTCTTTTAAAAACTAAAGAATCCATATAATCTACATGACCAGCACCATTCTCACCAATAACACCTCTAAAATCCACAATCATAGTATCTTTTTTATAAAATATAATGAGTCTTTGGTCGGATTCACTAGCTGGATAATTACTATAATCGTCACTTTCATAAGGATATAAAACAACTTGATAGTCTTCTGTGTTATAATTATATGGAGCGGAATATCTTATATCCCGTTCTTGAATAATTTGGTTTTTATCCAAGATAAAATTCTGTATATCTATATTAATCCCCTTGTTTTTAATTGATTCTAATTCTTGATTATACAGACTATTAACGACCAACCCTCCCCCTCCTCCTGGTTGAGCAATGTTATATTCAAATAAAAAGATATTGATAATGATTAAAGTAAAAATAGATTTATACATATTAGATTTTTATAAAGTAGATGCAAATTTATCAATATTTGTTGTTTAAAGTTTCAATATTATTATTATTTAAAAAGCATAATTTTTTGTTTCTTTGTGAACAAATTTACTTTTTTTATTATTATAATATAGAAATAAAGAAATTTTGTTATCATTTAAAAATAAAAATACTATATACAATGGATTTTAGATTAACAGAAGAACAATTAGCAGTAAGAGATGCTGCAAGAGATTTTGCACAAAACATATTGAAACCAGGAGTAATAGAAAGAGATAAATTAATGAAATTCCCTACTGAAGAGGTTAGACAACTGGGAGAATTAGGATTTTTAGGAATGATGGTTTCCCCAGAATATGGAGGAGGAGGAATGGACTCTATATCTTATGTTATCGCAATGGAGGAATTATCAAAAGTAGATAGTTCGTGTTCTGTAATTGTATCTGTAAATAATTCATTAGTATGTTGGGGCTTAGAAACATTTGGAACTGAAGCTCAAAAACAAAAATATTTAACTAAACTAGCCACTGGAGAATGGATAGGTTCTTTTTGTTTATCTGAACCAGAAGCAGGGAGTGATGCAACTAGTCAAAGAACTACCGCTGAAGATATGGGTGATTATTATTTATTGAATGGTACCAAAAATTGGATTACCAATGGAAGTAGTTCAAAAGTGCATTTAGTAATCGCTCAAACAGACCCAGCTAAAGGTCATAGAGGAATCAATGCCTTCATTGTAGAAACAGATTGGGAAGGAGTGGTAGTAGGAGCGAAAGAAGATAAATTAGGTATTCGTGCCTCAGATACTCATACTATTATGTATAATGATGTTAAAGTACCTAAAGAAAATAGAATTGGAGAAGATGGTTTTGGCTTCAAATTTGCAATGAAAACACTATCTGGTGGTCGTATTGGTATAGCGGCTCAAGCCTTAGGAATTGCTGCTGGAGCTTACGAACTTGCCCTTTCTTATTCGAATGAAAGAAAAGCATTTGGCAAACCCATCAATCAACATCAAGCTATCGCCTTTAAATTAGCAGATATGGCCACTGAAGTAGAAGCTGCTAGAATGTTAGTTTATAGAGCTGCTTGGTTAAAAGATATGAATATGAATTACGATAGGGCTGGTGCAATGGCAAAAGTATATGCATCAGAAGCTGCAATGAAAATTGCTACTGAAGCAGTACAAGTTCATGGTGGATATGGTTATGTAAAAGAATATCATGTTGAAAGATTAATGAGAGATGCAAAAATCACTCAAATCTATGAAGGGACTTCTGAAATTCAACGAATCGTTATTTCAAGAGATGTCATAAAAGGTGACCCTTATATTTCAATGGTCTAATTTAATTATAATAATATATATAATTTTATTAATTTTGTGGCGTTTATAAAGATGGAGTTAATTTATAATTCTATTTCAATAAAACACTTTACTATAACCTTATTTGAAAACTACTTAAATTTTTATTTTTTTTATGAAAGAAAATACTTCAAACAAAACTGCCTATTCTGAAAATGAATTACTTGAGTTCAAAGCAGTAATTGAAAAGAAGCTTAAAAAAGCAAAAGACGAACTTGCCTTTTATGAAGATGAGTTAAAATCTTTTGCTGATAATGAAGATAGCAGAACTAGAGGATTAGATGATGGAATCGCAACCACTGAAAATTCAAGAATGGCTACGCTTGTTGCTAGACAAAATAAGTTTATTCAAAACTTGGAAAATGCCTTGATTAGAATTGAAAATAAAACTTATGGTGTTTGTAGACAAAGTGGAAAATTAATTTCAAAAGCAAGACTAATGGCGGTACCTCATGCTACTTTAAGCATGGAGGCTAAACAAAATAGAAAAAAATAA
>JAHDBK010000457.1 GCA_020630455.1 Saprospiraceae bacterium | reverse complement strand
AAATAGATATTCATCTGCTTTAAAAACATTTAGATTAATACACATAATTCCCTATTTTTTTCTTAAATTTGTAGTTCAACGAACAAGGAGAAAACTGAATTTTAGTTTTACATTTTTTATTGAGCAATAATCTGAAAAGATAAAGAAGTTTCTTTATCTTTTACTTATTCTATTTTATTAATAATAAAAAAATTAAGATGCCCGAATTTGTACATCTACATTGTCATACACAATATTCATTACTAGATGGAGCTTCAGAGATAGGAGCCATGATGCGTAAGGCTGCTGCTGATGGTCAAAAGGGAGTTGCCCTTACCGACCACGGTAATATGTTTGGGGCATTCAAATTTGTCTCTGAAGCCAATAAAAATGGAGTAAAACCTATTATTGGTTGTGAGTTTTACTTAGTAAAAGACAGGCATCACAAAACGTTTTCGAGGGCAAAAGGAGAAAAAGATAAGCGTTTTCATCAATTATTATTAGCAAAAAATAGAGTAGGGTATGAGAATTTGTGTAAACTTTGTTCTATTGGTTTTATAGAAGGACTGTATTCTAAATTTCCTAGAATTGATAAAGAAATTTTATTGCAGCATAGCGAAGGGTTGATTGCGACTTCATGCTGTATAGGTGCTGAAATTCCCCAAGCTATTTTACACGGACAATTAGAAGAAGCAGAAGAAAAACTCAAGTGGTGGTTAGACTTATTTGGAGAGGATTTTTATATAGAATTGCAAAGGCATACAGGCTTAGAAAACATAGACAGTTTAGGGGTGAGTCAAGAAGATGTCAATCAGCAGCTGATTAAATTTGCTAGAAAGTATGATATTAAAATCATAGCCACTAATGATGCCCATTATATAGAAGAAGAAGATGCCCCTTCGCATGATATTTTGCTTTGTGTCAATACTGGAAGTCTATTAGAAGAAACGAGCCGCTTTAAATTCCCAAGTTCTGATTTTTATTTTAAAACTCAAGAACAAATGAATCAATTGTTCAGCGATATACCTGAGTCAATTGATTATACTATGGAGGTGTATGATAAGATAGAACCCTTGAACTTGAACAGAGATGTATTGCTTCCTGCCTATCAAATTCCCCAAGAATTTAAAACGCAAGACGATTATTTAAGGCATATCACTTTTGAAGGAGCCAAACGCAGATATAAAACCATTACTCCTAAAATAAAAGAACGTTTAGATTTTGAATTAGATGTCATCGCTAAATCGGGTTATCCAGGATATTTCTTAATCGTTCAAGATTTCACTACAGAAGCAAGGAGAATGGGAGTGTCAGTAGGTCCGGGAAGGGGTTCTGCAGCGGGTTCAGCAGTAGCCTATTGTGTAGGAATTACCAATGTTGACCCTATAAAATATGATTTGCTATTTGAGCGTTTCTTAAATCCAGAAAGGGTTTCTATGCCCGATATAGATATTGATTTTGATGATCATGGTCGTCAAAAAGTAATTGACTATGTAATTGATAAATATGGTCAAAACCAAGTAGCTCAAATCATTACTTATGGTACGATGGCGGCTAAATCTTCCTTGAGGGATGTAGGACGAGTTATGAATATACCATTACCCGATGTAGATAGAGTGGCAAAGGCTTTTCCTCAAAACTTGAAGGCGAATTTGAAAGGTGTTTTGGCAGAAGGTGATATAAGTGCTAAACTTAAAGATGCTTTCAATTCAGATGATATGGAGGCGGCTAGGCAATTTAGAGAGATGGCTTCTCAATCTAATCCTATAGGAGAGATGATTCGCACAGCCAAAAAACTAGAAGGTTCTGTTAGAAATACAGGAATTCACGCTTGCGGAGTCATTATTACTCCAGATGAAATCACCAAATATGTCCCAGTAAAAACAGATAAGGATTCTCCAATGCTTATTTCTCAATTCGACAATAGCGTTGCAGAAGATGCAGGTCTTTTAAAAATGGATTTCTTAGGTTTAAAAACCTTAACTATTATTAAAGATGCTGTAAAAATGATAGAAGAAAATCATGGGGTCACAATAGATATAGATGAAGTACCTTTAGATGATGCAAAGACTTATGAACTCTTCCAAAAAGGATATACAACTGGAGTGTTCCAATACGAGTCACCTGGTATGCAAAAACACATGAAGGCATTAAAACCATCAGCTTTTGAGGATTTAATTGCGATGAATGCCTTGTATCGACCTGGGCCTTTGGAATATATTCCTTCTTTTATTGCTCGTAAACATGGCAAAGAAGAGATTAAATATGACCTAGATGCATGTGAAGAATATTTGCAAGAGACTTATGGTATTACAGTATATCAGGAGCAGGTGATGTTGCTTTCGCAAAAATTAGCCAATTTTAGTAAAGGTGAAGCAGATATGCTGCGTAAGGCAATGGGTAAAAAGAAGAAAGATCTCTTGGATAAAATGTTTCCTAAATTTATCGAAGGAGGAGAATCAAATGGACATGATAAAGAAACACTAGAAAAAATATGGAAAGATTGGGAAGCATTTGCGTCTTATGCATTCAATAAATCACATTCAACATGTTATGCTTTTGTGGCTTTTCAAACAGCCTATTTGAAGGCGAATTATCCTTCAGAATTCATGTCTTCTGTATTGACACACAATAAAAATGATATTAAAACATTAACCAAATACCTTAGGGAGTGTAAAAAAATGAGTATTCCTGTATTAGGTCCAGATGTGAATGAATCCAAGTCTGATTTTTCACCTAATAAAGAAGGAAAAATCCGTTTTGGTTTATCTGCTTTGAAGGGAGTAGGAGAAGGACCCGTTGATGCGATTATTCAAGAACGTTTAGCAAATGGTGTTTTTGAAAATGTATTCGATATGGCGAGGCGATTGGATTTGAGAACGGTCAATAAACGTTGTTTTGAAAGCTTGGTACTTGGAGGAGGCTTGGATAGTTTTGATGAAATAGATAGAGCTCAATATTTTGTTCCTTCTGATAAATATGATACCTTTTTAGAACATATTTTAAAATATGGAAATGCTCATCAAAATACAGAAGCAGAGATGTCCACTTCTTTGTTTGGTGCAACTGAAGAGGTGATGATACCAGAACCTAAAATACCTCAAGGAAGTTCATGGCCTTTAGTTGTGAAATTGGAAAAAGAAAAGGAAGTAGCAGGGATTTATATTTCAGGACATCCACTAGATGAGTATAAATTAGAAATTGATAATTTTACAACATGTGGAATCGGGGATATGGAAAACCATATGGGACAAAAAATTAGTATCGCAGGTTTAGTGACCAGTGCTAAACATGGTATCAGTAGCAAAGGAACAGGTTGGGGTAGATTTGCTATTATGGATTATAATGATACTATCGAAATCATGTTATTTAATGAAGATTATTTGAAATTTAATAATTTCTTAGCTCAAGGAGAAGTCGTTTTAATAAAAGGACAATATAAACAAAAATGGGGTAGAGATGAATATGGTTTTTTTGTTGATGATGTCAGACAAATGGCAAGCGTTGGACAAGAACTCACTCAAAGCATTACCATTAAAATTCCAATAGATACACTTACTGAAGAAATGATGAATCAAATAGACGATTTATTCAAAGAACACAAGGGAAAACACCAAGTTAAATTTCTTTTGATAGATAGAGAAAACAAGCAAAAATTATCTCTTAAAGTTCCTAAAAAAAGTGTTTTAGTTGACAATGATTTGGCTGATAAATTAGAACGAATTGGTTTGGATTTTAAATTGAATGTGTAGTTTCTTTTTTGTTTATTTAATAAAGAGTTTTCTTTATAATTT
>JAHDBK010000456.1 GCA_020630455.1 Saprospiraceae bacterium | reverse complement strand
TGAACCGATAGCTCCACATACTCCACACCATCCTGAACCGTCCCCAAGTTGAACCATTCGCTCCTGTTCCATCCTGAACCATCTGAACCATCTGAACCGATAGCTCCACATACTCCACACTATCCTGAACCATTCCCATCTGAACCGATAGCTCCACACTATCCTGAACTATTCCAACCTGAACCGATAGACACACCATCCACATCTGTACAGTTCTAAGATTGAACCACACACCATCCTAAACCAAATAAAGCCACTATTTCGGGCTATACGGGTTTAGATAGGATATAAGAAGAAATAAGAGAAAATAAAGGTTTATAGGTAGGTTGTAAGATAAGAATCAAAAGTAAACGCATTTACTTTTATTTTTCGGCTGAACATTGGAAGGTAAGGTCGTTATGTGGTTTTTAGGTAGGAAAAAAGGAACATATTATAAATTTTGCTCTAAGACAAGGACAACCTACCCATCCATTTCCGAAAATCGACCTATTTTTCAGCATTTTACATATATACAAAATTGCTTACTGTTTTTTTTCAGGAACATATTATAAATTTTGCTCTAAGACAAAGACAAGTGCATTGCACGGTGGCGAAAATCAAACTGTTTTCTAAGGTTTTACATATAATACAAAATTGTGTAATGTTTTTTTCAGGAACATATTATAAATTTTGCTCTAAGACAAAGTACGTCAATCCATCCATTTACGAAAATCGAACTGTTTTTCAGCACTTTACATATATTCAAAAATTTATACTGTTTTTTTGTTAAGAACATATTATAAATTTTGCTCTAAGACAAAGACAATCTCGCCGTGAGGTTGCGAAAATCGACCTATTTTCTAAGTGTTTACATATAGGTAAAATTTCGCAAGGGTTCATGATCGGGGTTTTTCGGGTTTATAGGGGACACGATAGAATGTCCCCTTTATTTGTCTTTTAATCAGTATTTCAAAGATAACCTTTTTTTAGGGAAAAAACTACTTAAAAAAGGACTTTTGAAAGTTGTATTTTTGATAGGTGACACGGGTGACACGGTGACACGCTCACACTTCAAAAAAAGTACATCTAAAATTTTATATGTTACTGATTATCATTTAGTTATAAAAAAGTCGTTTCTAGCTATTAGATAAACCCGTGTCACCCGTGTCACCCTATACATTTAATTGATTATCAAAAACTTAGCTAGACACAAACCCGACACAAGCCGTGTCATTCCGTGTCGCTTTGCATTTCAAAGCGACACAAGTGACACGGGCTGTGTCACTTGTGTCACAGTAAAAAACTTACTTTTGCTTCAAATTTTTCAATACCTTTCTTATATACCTTTGACTAACTCCTAACTGTATATTATAGTCATAGACTTTTTTATATGATTTCAATTCGTGATATAGAAACATTATTTTGTCATCTACACTAATACTGCTATCCTTTAATACTAAATCTATTGTCAATTTATCGGTGTTATTTTGGTTGGCTTCTTTGGTTGCCTTTTTGAAATTCTCTAGGAAATAGTAAAACAAATCAAATGCACCTTGAACCGCTTTTTCTTCTACTACTGCCAATTGTTCACTAGTTCCGCAGGCATACTCCAAAGCTTGCAGTATTAGTGCGAATCTTGGGATATATCGTTTTAGTTTTTCAGTTGCGCCCTTCATTTGCTCACTATATTCATTTTGTAAATCAATGGCAGTACAAATGTCAGTATAATATCTGTCAGTCGAATTTTCAGTAAAAGTCATTAAACCGCTTTGTATATATCCATATTGGTCTGTATCTGTTTTTATATCCAATAATACATTGATAATATTGGCGTACTCCTGTTTGATGTGTTCTGGAATGATGTGTGTAGATGGATAGGGTATTTTAGTACGGTTGGTATGACAAAAAAGCAACCTGTTTGCGAATCCTGTCAAGGCTCTATCTTTAGTAAAAAATTCTTTTACCTTAACAGGTTGAGTTCCTCCCAATAGTGAAACAAAAGGTCGTCTAATGCTTGTTACTTTGTTTCCTGTTCTATTAAATTTGGTCTTGGATTGATTCCAAAAAGATAGCCACATGTTTTCCTCACTACCTTTATTATATCGGTTGAAATTTTGAACGAGTGTAGTTAATTCGTCTTGAAAAGAGAGTATTCCTCTAGGGTTCTGTTTTAGAATGTCGGCTAGTGCTTCGGGTGTGGTGTCCATTGTAATATGCGTATGATAAATTGGAAGTGCTGGAAGTTGTTGTTCTCGTTCCTTTCTTGGAGTTGATAATATTTCATCATATTGTTTTTTGGCTTCCATGTATTCTCTCTCATGTTGGTCATCCCTATCGTCTAAAGGTTTTCGGGCAAAGTCCAAAGCTGGAGTTTTACCAATTCCCGTACTTGCAACAATAGCCATGTAAATGGTGGCAGGCTCAATATAATTGAGAACCTTAGTTACTAATGAATTACCAATTGCAGCAGAAGCAACCGTCAAGATTCCACATGACAGAAGCTCACTAGGGAACTGATAACCCTCTGACACTTCATTTATAATATTTTGTAATTTGGTAGGAAATACATCAATAGGAAATTCAGGAACTTGTGTTGCTTGGGTTGCTGTATGAATGAGAGACATACCGCCCTTTAGTGGTGGTGGTATGTCATCTGGATCGGTTATGGTTCGTTTGGCTTCAATCTCTTTTTGTAAGATTTCATCTAAAAAAGATACGCCATGTTTCTCTATAATTTTACATACATCTTTTTCATCAGTATGTACTGATAGGTCTATATAGTAAATACTATGCTCGTAGGAACGTTTCCTGCTGTACTCAATACCTGTATTATCATTATCCATCAGTAAGTAAACGCATTTACTTCTATGCCTTAAATTCTGTATTAATGAGTCATCTAAAAAGGAATTTTCACAATTGAAACATATTGCGTTTATACCTTTTTGACTAAAATGATAATCAATTGCTAAAGTGTCAGTTTCACCAGCACAAATCAATACAATGTCATTATCTACGTCTAAACTACTACGATTAAAAATGTATTTACTGCCATCTTTAAAGCCTAAATTTAGACTTTTATATTTAGGTAGGCTATAAGGTTGTTTTACCTTATAATTTCCGTTTAATGGGTCTTCTAAATTATCAGTAATGAGAATACCAATGTTTGATGGATTGTAAGTAAATTTTGTACCTTTTTTGGTGGGTCGGCTCTCTAGGGGGTGTATGCCTTTACTTATTAGATACTTGTCTGTCAAATCATTTGCACCTATTTTCTTTTTTAGATAATTCATTTCAGCATGTGCAAATGTCCATTCTTTTATGATGGTTTGGTCTGTATATTCTTTTTTACCAAATTCAATTTTTTTGAATGGGTTGCCTTGTTCATCATATAACTTTATATCAAAGTATTCCCCTAGCAGAATACAAGCATCTAAAAATTTTTTATCATAAACAGACATGACATGAGTAACAGGTTCTGCACCGTCTTCAATATCTAATTTACCCGAAAAATTCTTAGTTTTTAGAATGTTGTTTTTTCCTCTATAAATGGTCATACCGCCACTCTCTTTAAAACCGCATGTGTCTTCTGTTTTTCGGATTGGCGTAAGTTGAATACTATAAAGGTCTTGAAGTAACGATATAAAATCGTCAATACTGATACACTCCTGTAAGGTCTGTACATCAATTTTTTGTAGGTTTGTCATAACTTTTAAGATTTACGCTAAAATGTAAACCCTAAAAAGTCAGTAACTTATGGTAGCTTTGAAGGTAGGAAAAACACAAAGAAAAAACTTTATAAACTATACTTTT
>JAHDBK010000455.1 GCA_020630455.1 Saprospiraceae bacterium | reverse complement strand
GTTCTGATAATATTATTATTGGAGGTAGCGTTCCTGTGGCTAGAAATATTATTTCAGGAAATACACAACATGGTATCTATGGTCTATTTAGTACCAACTTAACTATTTCTGGAAACTATATTGGTACTAATCTCAATGGTACAGCCGCCGTTCCAAATACGGTAGATGGAATACATCTAAATGGTGCAAACACCCTTAGTGTTGGACAAGTCTTTGGCAGCACGATTGACCCTGACCACCCTAATCTTATTTCTGGAAATGGTGAAAACGGAATCACGATTAGTTGGAGTTCTTATACTGTCTATGTCTTAGGGAATAAAATAGGGGTCGCTGCGGATGGAGAAACACCACTACCTAATGGTATGAATGGGGTTTATCTACTCAATACAAGTGGCAACTATATTGGCACAACAACAATTAGTGGTCATGCTAATATTATTGCTTATAATCCAGAGTATGGTATTAAAGATGAATTTGGTTATGGAAATACTTTTGCAGAAAATAATATCTTTTGTAATGGTACAGCAGGTATATTTAATGATTCTGTCACCCCTTCTGATGTCCCTGTAATTACCACCGCAACAACCACTGAAATTGAAGGAACTGGGCCTGTGGGATACTATATAGAAGTCTTTTCTGATGAAACCAATTGTAGCCCTTGTCAAGGGGAAAACTTCTTAGGGGGAGCAACCGTTTCCGCTACAGGAACTTGGTCACTTTCTGGGACTTTCCCTGGGGGTGCTTTTGCCACAGCAACCTCTACCAATTATAGTTTTGGAGGTTCTCCGCCTACTTCTGAATTTGCTAGTTGTGTAGAAATAGAAGTAGCCTGCCCAACAGGTATGACCTTTACGGTAACCACCTTAGCAGATTCTGGGGATGGTTCTTTGCGTAAAGCCATTGAATGTGCTAATGGAACAGGCACTTTAGACATCATTAGATTTGGGGTGACAGGAACCATTGCCCTCACCTCTCCCCTGCCACCACTAGTAGATAATGGTATTATCATTGATGCGTCTAATCACAATAGAGGGGATGTCAGAATAGATGGTTCTGGGATTATGATTACCCCTCCTGTTCATGGTATTGAAATCAGCACTACCAATTGTGAAATCTATGGATTACATATCTCTGGCTTCTCAGGAAATGGTATTCACGCTCAATGGTTTGACCCACCTATCAATAATATTAAAATTGGAGGGACTGGAACTAACCAAGGCAATGTCATTGTCAATAATGGACAATCTGGCATCTTTTTTAGTGGGGTCACCAACTCTAGTATTCAAGGGAATTGTATTGGAATAAATATCAATGGCAATACCGCCCAACCTAATAGGTTTGATGGAATTAGATTGGATGGCAGTTCTGATAATATTATTATTGGGGGTAGTGTTCCAGCAGCTAGAAATATTATTTCAGGAAATACGCAGCATGGTATTTATGGCTTACTTAGTACCAATTTAACCATTTCTGGAAACTACATTGGTACTAATCTCAATGGTACAGCCGCCGTTCCAAATACGGTAGATGGTATTCACTTAAATGGTGCAAACACTCTTAGTCTTGGACAAGTCTTTGGTAGCACGATTGACCCTGACAATGCTAATCTTATTTCTGGAAATGGTGAAAATGGAATCACGATTAGTTGGAGCTCTTACCGTGTATATGTCTTAGGTAATAACATAGGCGTAGCTGCTGATGGAGAAACGCCACTACCTAATGGTATGAATGGGGTTTATCTACTCAATACAAGTGGCAACTATATTGGCACAACAACAATTAGTGGTCATGCTAATATTATTGCTTATAATCCAGAGTATGGTATTAAAGATGAATTTGGTTATGGAAATACTTTTGCAGAAAATAATATCTTTTGTAATGGTACAGCAGGTATATTTAATGATTCTGTCACCCCTTCTGATGTCCCTGTAATTACTACCGCAACTACTACTGAAATTGAAGGAACTGGGCCCGTAGGGTATTATGTTGAAGTCTTTTCTGACGAAACCAATTGTAGTCCATGTCAAGGGGAAAACTTCCTAGGAGGAACAACCGTTTCTGCTACAGGAACTTGGTCACTTTCTGGTGTTTTTCCTGCTAATGCTTTTGTGACTGCGAACTCTACCAATTATAGTTTTGGAGGAGTACCTCCTACCTCTGAATTTTCAAATTGCCTACTTATAGAAGAACCTTGTCCTTCAGGAACAACGGTTACAGTTACAGATTTAGGAGATTCAGGGCCTGGTACATTAAGAGCAGCTATTGAATGTGCTAATGAAAGTGGTACATTAGATGTCATTAATTTTGGGATAAGTGGGACAATTAACTTAGTATCTCCACTCCCTCCTATTACAGATGGTGGCATTACAATTGATGGTTCTGACTATAGTCGAGGAGAAATCAGTATTAGCGGAAATAGCCTTACAGGTGTTGCTCATGGTATAGATATCCAAGCTTCCAATGTAAGTATATACGGCTTACATATTCACCGCTTTTCGGGTAATGGAATTAATGTAAATAGTACTGTTACTAATATTAAAATTGGAGGGACTGGAGCTAATCAAGGAAATACGGTTTCACAAAATGGTCAACATGGTATCTTTTTTCAAGGTGTAAGTAACGCTAATATTGAAGCTAACTGTATTGGTGTAGATATTACAGGTTCGACCAATCAAGGTAATGGAGGAGATGGTATATTAATACAAGGCATGGGAAGTAATATTACGATAGGAGGAACAAGTTCAAGTGCTAGAAATATTATTGCAGGAAATACCCAAAATGGTCTTCGTCTTCAAGATGTTTCTAACTTTTTTATTTATAATAATTATATAGGTACAGATATTTCTGGAAATAATGCCCTTCCTAATGGCAACAATGGCATTCAACTAGATAATGCTTCTATAGGTAATATTGGTCAAGCTGGTGCTAAAAATATTATTTCAGCTAACCTTGAACATGGTATTTTTATTAATAATAGTAATACTATAAATATTGATGCTAACTTTATTGGTGTAGCAGCCAATACCGTTGGAAGTCTCGGAAATGGTGCAAATGGAATAGAACTCAATGCAACTTCTAACATTGTTATAGGCTCTAGTGATATAAATGACAGCAACAACATTGCCAATAATAATATTGGTATCAATGCCAACAATAATCCTTTTTCTGCTTTAAATAATTCTTTTTATTGTAATACTATTGGTGGTATTGTAGGAGCAACAACTGCCCCTCCTACCATTACTAATGTAACAGGAACTACTGCCACAGGGACAGCTCCTAGTCAAGGAGATGTCTATTTATTTGTAAATGATGATACAAGCTGTGATGGGGCTCCATGTCAAGGAAAAATTTATGTAGGAAATGTATTTTCTTCTGATGGAACTTGGAGTATTTCTATACCACCCACAGATAAAGAATTTACAGCTCTATTTACGGAAGAAGGTGGATTTACTTCTACATTTTCTGCCTGTGTAGCCCCTTGTCCTATCATTGATGCGGAGGCTAATAATTCAGGGCCTTATTGCCCTAGTGATGCACCATATAGTTTATTAGGTTCTACTACTTCTACAGGAGCAAATACAAGTTTTACTTGGTTAGATGCGGATAAAAATTTCTTTTCTAATGAGCAAAACCCTAGTACTACACAAGCAGGGATTTATTACCTTGTTGTTAATGTAGATGGCTGTAATTCTGATACCGCTTCTACAGAAATTATTGTATATACACCTCCTTCCGCTACTTTGGGTACAAGTGGCAATATTTGTGCAGGAAGTGCCTATGATTTGAATATAAACTTCACAGGAACT
>JAHDBK010000454.1 GCA_020630455.1 Saprospiraceae bacterium | reverse complement strand
AATTTTGATAGTGGTAAAAAACGGCCACCAGATTATAATGATTGTCTAAAAATGTTTAGATAATTGAAAATAATACCAGAAAATAACATTTTATAGTCATTTTAAATGTTAAATATCTTTGCTAAGCAAGGTTTTTGATTATATTTGTTTGTCTAATTTCTAAAGGAAAAGAAAATCTAAACTAACAATGAAGAATGTTTTAGGATTTACAGCAACACTCTTTGCACTTGTGATACTTGCCACTAGTTGTGGTAAAAGTGATCGTTCATCTACAACTGGATGGAAATATAATGATGCAGACTGGGGTGGATTTGAAAAACGAGATTATGAAGGTCAAACTACAGGCCCTAATCTAGTTTTAATTGAAGGTGGTACTTTTATGATGGGAGTCACCGAACAAGATGTTACATTTGAATGGGATAATATTCCTAGACGTGTAACAGTTTCATCTTTTTATATGGATGAAGCAGAAGTCGCTAACTTAGATTATTTAGAATACTTGTACTGGTTAGGTCGTGTTTTTAACGAATCTTACCCAGAAGTATTATTAAATGCATTACCTGATACTCTAGTATGGCGTGAAGAATTAGCTTACAACGAACCTTTCGTTGAAACTTATTTCCGTCACCCAGCTTATAATTGGTATCCTGTAGTAGGAGTCAATTGGTTACAAGCTAATGAGTATTGTAAATGGCGTACAGATCGTGTTAACGAAATGATCTTAATTGAAAAAGGTATTTTTGAGCCTAACGTAGAACAGAAAGATGAGGATAACTTCAATACTGAAGCTTATTTAGCTGGGCAGTATGAAGGAAAAGTAAAAAAGAATCTTAAAGATATTAAAACAGGAGGAGAACGTCGTGTTCAATTTGAAGATGGTATTATGCTTCCTTCTTATCGTTTACCTACAGAAGCAGAATGGGAATATGCTGCTTTATCTTTACAAGGAAATCAAACATCTCCTAAAGATGAGCGTATTTCTGATAAACGTTTATATCCTTGGAATGGAAATACAGTACGTGAGCAAACTCGTAACAAATACCAAGGTCAAATCTTAGCTAACTTTAAGAGAGGACGAGGTGACTATATGGGTATGGCTGGAAAGTTAAACGATAATGCTCATATTACAGCTCCTGTACGTGCTTATATGCCAAATGATTTTGGTTTATATAATATGGCTGGTAATGTATCTGAATGGACAATGGATTTATATCGTCCTTTAACAAGTTCTACAATGAGAGATGTTGAAAGTCATGACTTAAACTCTTATCGTGGAGGAATATTCAAAACGAAAGAGTTAGATGAAAATGGAGCTCCTGTAGCTAAAGATAGTATTGGTCGTTTAAGATATCGTTATGTTGAAGATGATGAAGTTGCTGAACGCGAAAATTACAAGAAAGGTAAAGTTTATGACTATTTAGATGGTGATAAAGAATCTGAAGTAGTTTATGATTATGGTAAATCTACTTTAATCAATGATCATGCTCGTGTAATTAAGGGAGGTTCTTGGGCTGATAGAGCTTATTGGATGGTTCCAGGTGCTCGTCGTTTCAAGCAGGAAGATAAAGCAGATCGTACTATTGGTTTCCGTTGTGCTATGACAAGAACAGGTAGTCCAGCAGGAAATGAAATTAAAGGAGGAAACTCTTTTGGAAAGAAAAGTATAAAGAAAACAAAAAGAAAATATAAATAATCTTTTTAGTTCTAATAAAAAAACCTCTACGCTTTTGCGTAGAGGTTTTTTTTTGTTTTAAAATCTAATAACTTTGATTATCTAAATGAAAATAGTAAATGGGTATTCAAGAAATATATCACTTATTTGAGCAATCGTCTGGTATAATTACAGATAGTCGAAAAATAAAAAAAAATCATATTTTTTTTGCTTTAAAAGGAGCCAATTTTAATGGAAATCAATATGCTGAATCAGCTATAGAACAGGGAGCTAGCTATGCTATTATAGATGAAAAAGAATATGAGAAAAATGAAAAATTTATTTGTGTTAAAAATGTATTGAAGTGTTTGCAAGAATTAGCACGATATCACAGACGACAGATGAATATTCCTATTATTGCTATTACAGGAACGAATGGAAAAACTACAACCAAAGAGTTATTGAGTAAGGTATTAGAACAAAAATATAAAATACATTATACTCAAGGCAATTTGAATAATCATATAGGTGTCCCTCTAACCCTTTTATCAATGTCTAATGATACTGAAATAGGAGTGATTGAAATGGGAGCTAACCATCAAGGAGAAATTGATTTTTTATGTCAAATAGCAGAACCTAATTATGGTTTAGTCACTAATGTAGGAAAGGCTCATTTAGAAGGTTTTAAGAGTTTTGAAGGAGTGATACAAACGAAGGGAGAATTATATCGTTATTTAGCTGCTCACCAAGGAATTGCTTTTGTGAATAGAGAAGAAAGTCATCTTTCAGAAATGGCAAGTTCATGTAATGAAATAGAAGGGTATAGTAGTAATATGCCTTATACGATTACCAATCATGGAGCGAATCCCTTTCTTAAAATTACTTATAAAGGTCAAGAAAAAACAATTGATATTTCTACCCAATTAATAGGAGGATATAATTATCCTAATGTATTAACAGCAATTGTAATTGGAAAATATTTTCGAGTATCAGATGATTTAATACAAAAAGCTCTTTCAGAATATACTCCTAAAAATAATCGTTCTCAATGGATTCAAAAAGGGAGTAATGAAATTATTTTGGATGCATATAATGCTAATCCTACAAGTATGCTAGCAGCCTTAAAGAATTTTGATAAGATGAATTCTAAAAATAAAATTGCTATTTTAGGAGATATGTTAGAATTAGGAAAAGATAGTGATAAAGAACATCAGAAAATAATAGAACAAGCGTCCTTGATGAATTTTACTCAAGTAATTACCGTTGGCAAAGAATTTACAAAAGTAAATACTTTAAATTCTTATAATAATATTCATCAACTACAAGAAGAATGGGATTGGAACAATTTTCAAAACACGACATTTCTAATTAAAGGATCTAGGGGAATACGTTTAGAGCGACTCCTCGAAGCGGTTTAATGCCAAAAGTAGGCGGTTGGGCATTTCGCCATTACAAGCTAATGTATAATCATTATAAGAACAAGGAACTAAACGATGACGTTTCATTTCTTTCCCTTTTTTTGCAGGTATTTGCATCCACCAACGACTACTTTTATTACTTTTCCAAAAAGTAATTTGATAATTAAATCCTTTAAAATCAACAATATATTCTGTCATACCTGTAGTTGTAATAGGGTAATCTCCTTGTCGTTTATAGAAGCCTTCTAAAAAATACCAAACCATTTGGGCTATAAGTTGGGCAGTTTGATGATGAATATCATGTTGAGGATAGAAACCAGAAATACTAAAAGAGCCTAGTTTATCACTCATTCCTGCATAATGACAGAGTTTACAAGCCTCATCTGCTAGTAAACCATTTGGACTTGGTTGCAAAACACCATTGGCATCAGATTGTTTTAAGGCATCTAAATGAAAAAATATCATATCTGCATCCCTTAAAATAGGTTCTGTTTCTTCAATATTGGCTCTTAATTCTCCTAAGCGAATATCATCAAATTTATTTTCAGAAATCCAATTGACTACTTTAGGATTAGCATAATGGGTTTGATAGGCTAAAAAGGCAATATTTAGAACATGTTTTTGATGTTCTTCTAAAAGAAAATTAATAGCTAACTTTTCTTGAGGTTCATTTTCAATGGAATAAGGAATCTTTTCACTCATGAAAGCTAAATTACTAAATTTTCGAAGTCCTTTATGAGCTA
>JAHDBK010000453.1 GCA_020630455.1 Saprospiraceae bacterium | reverse complement strand
TTAATGGATAACGGAAGTGTATGCAAGTGGTTGAAGCAGTTGGACTGTAAATCTGATCCCAAGTGGTAAACTCGGAGGTTCGAATCCTCCCACTTCCACCAATAAGGAAAGTAATACCAAATGGTTTGGTAACTGCCTGCTAAGCAGCTTGTTCATATTACTTGAATGTGGTTCGATTCCACTGCTTTCCGCAAAATATTTTCTAATTTTGATTAATTAAATCAAACCTATAAATAAGACCTTTTGAGCCATTCTTACCTTCATTAGAAATAAATAGGTTGCCTTGTTCATCAAAAGCTATTCCTTCAGGTTGAGGATGCGATTTTTTATCTAATTTGATTAAATCGAGGACGTCTCCTTGGCGGTTAGTTACTAATAGGACTTTACCTCCTTTAGATGAAGTAATATAGATTAAATCATTGATAGGATTAATAGCAATTGAAGATGGAGCAAAAGTCAAATCATCCTCTTTGTCTTCAATTAATTCTTTGAACCCTTCGTGGCTTTTATTCTCAGATTTGTTTTTCATTGTAGCAATAATATCTTCTATTTTTATTTGAAAATAAAAAGATTCCTTTATCTTTTTGCTATTGAGGTCAAATTGATATACATTTCTTAAGCCTGTTTCTTCCTCTTCACCAGATGATTTACAGGCTAATAATAGGGCATTGTTTTTTTCATCATAAGCTAATCCTTCTACGTCGTGTGCGTCATCTAAATAATCATTATAATCATCTCTTGTTTGAGTATCTGTTCCAAGATTTTGGACCTCATATACAGTTCCTGAACTTTTAACCGCATAAATTTTATCTCCTACTTTTTCAATGCCTTCATAATCTCCATTTTTTCTGAATTTGTATGCTAAAATGGTATCTTTTTTAATAATAAACATCTTACCTTCTTCATCTTGAATGGCATAAATATCTCCATTATCATCTATATCAATTCCCGATATTTCTGTGAGGTAATCTGGTAGTTCAATTTTATCATTTGGATTATTTATATCATAAGGGAAGTAATCGTTCTTTTCTTTTTGAGTTTCTCCAGCGTTTGAATCTTCTTTTGAAACCGAATTGTTGTTGTTGTGATTACATGAATTAAGAAAAAATAAGGTGAAAATAGAGATTAGTATATATTTCATAATAATTGTTTGATTTTGATGAAGATATTGATAATTAATCGTTTCTTATGAGAGATTTTGTATTAGCTGCCCTTTGAGCGGGGTAAAGAGAGAATAAATATCCAAATATTAATACAAAAATAATCGTAACTACAAAGTCAAAAAGTCTAAAACTCATAGGATAGGCATCAACAATAAAACCCTCCATAGGAATGAGGTTAAATGTTTTGTGAGCAGCATAGAAACAGATGGCTATTATAATTCCTACTATCATTCCTATTCCACACATTAGCATTCCTACGTTGAGAAATATTCGTTTTATAAAATTGTTATCAGCACCCATTGCTTTCAGCGTGGCGATGTCTTTTTTCTTTTCATGAATCAACATGAACATACACCCTACGAGATTTATAGCAACTAAAACCATGGCTAATCCAGTAATGGCAAAACCCAACCATTTTTCGACTTTCATGAGTTTGAAAAAGGCTTCATTTTGCCTGTATCTATCTTTTACTTCAAAGCGGTTTCCTACTATTTTTTGGATGTTTTGGAGGGCTGTTTCTGTATGTGTTCCTTCTTTTAATCTTATTTCTATTTGAGAGATTTCACCCTCTTTATATCCCCTTAATTTTTGAGCAAATTCGAGATTAGAAATGATATATTTTTCATCAAATTGTTGTTGAATAACAAATGTTCCAGCAGGGTAAAGATATTGTTTTTTAAAGGGTTTTTCAAGGGGACCAACCTTTCTGTTTTTTAGCATAAAAACTGAAATTTCGCTAAATTTATCACTGACACTAACGCCTAATTTGTTACGCATTCCATAACCTACAATTGCCATATTTCTAGAACCATTTTTAACTTGATATTTACCCTCATAAATGACGGAATCTAGTTGGCTCACAGTCCTCCAATTTTCATCTACTCCCTTGATAATTCCAAAGTCTTGTCCACCCTTATATTCAAAAAAAGCAATCTCTTCTAATGTCTTAGAAGCGGAGTCAATATATTCTAATTTTTCAAGCTCAGATAAAGAGATTTCTTTATCTTTGAATACTTTTCCTTCTGCTGCTCTAATGGAAATGTCGGGCTGAAATGAACTGTAAAGAGATTGAATTAAGTCTTCAAAACCATTAAATACTGAGGCAATTAAAAGCAATACTGCCGTACCAATAGCGACACCCAAAACAGATATAGCTGTAATGATATTAATAGCATTGGTAGATTTCTTGCCAAAAAAATAACGTTTAGCTATGTTGAAGCCTAAATTCATGGCTGCAAGATACGATTATTCTTCAATATCTTCTTCTCTATCTTTACCCATTTGATTTTCTTTCTCTAATTTGTCAAAAAGATGATTGACTCTGTACATTTCGTCTAGTGTTTCATCAATATAAAAGTTAACTTCAGGTATTCTTCTGACATGTTTCCTGATTTTTCTACCTAAGCTGCTTTGTAATCTAGATTGTTGGTCTTCTATCATGAGGAGTACAGCCTGTTTGTTTTCTGTATTGTAAACACTCAAATATACCTTTGCTAAAGACAAATCTGGACTCATTACTACATTGGTAACCGTCACTAATGCATTTTCATATATATAGCTGCCTTCTTCTTGTAAGACCATACCCATATTTCTACGGATGAGTTCGGATACTTGACGCTGTCTTTTTGATGCTTCTTTTCCCATTTTTTATTATTTTAATACAAAAATACCAATTTATAAACAAAATCGCTATTTGATAGTTCCTTACTTATATGAAAAGCACTAATTAATAGATGAAATGTCCTTGTGGGATAGATGATGTGAAAATAAATCAATAGTTGTTTTTATCACAACTAACAAGACCATTAGGAATATAGGACTACCTAAAATCATTGAAATCATAGTTCCTAAAATGACTACAAATTGCTGTATAAATATCCTTCCATAAGGTTGGAACATTTGTGCCGCTGGATTCCTTCCTTCATATTCTTTTCCAATAATAAAATTGAGATATAATGAATGACCATGACTAAAAACAATTCCTAAAATACCCATCAATAAAAAATCGACATTTTGATAAATATATTGAATAATGTGTAAAGGGTTAAAGATGTCAAAAGAGTTGCCTCCACCAAAAGCAGAATCAATTCCTAAAATGAAAATTAATTGTACAAAAATGAAAAAATTATAATGAAAAAGAAAGAAAAAAATTAAAAACCATTTGGATTGTTTACTTAAATCAGCGGTATTGTTTCCTGATAAATTAGCATTGTTTTGTTTATCTTTATTTTGTTTTTGCATCCATTCAAAAAGAGGTCCCATTATCTTGACCATTTCTTCTTCTGTAACATCTTTTTTTCCATTACACCAATATATTTTAATCATATTGTATAGACCAATAATGATGGTTTCTATCCAATAAAAAAGGATAACGTCAAGAGCTTTCCAGCCTAGAAAAAGAACACCAAAAATTGGGATTAAATTGGCTAGTAATAGTGACCAATAAGTTGATTGTGCATATGGTTTTTTGTATATGATATTATTCATAATATTAATCTAAAAATTGAAATAAAGTATAAATATAAAATTTTAAAAAAAAACTTTGAATATTTACTTTTTAAAAAATTGGTACATCATTTGTTATTTGTATAAGAGCATGTTTAAAAATTTATCACAATGAGAATCATTAGATTAAGGTTTTGGCGAAATAAATATTTTTGAG
>JAHDBK010000452.1 GCA_020630455.1 Saprospiraceae bacterium | reverse complement strand
ATTGTACTTTTATTAAAAAATATAAATCTCCTTTTATTTTTTCTAATTTTAATGGAACGAGAGGAGATATTGATGTATTGACTCATGAAGCAGGACATGCATTTCAAGTATTTGAAAGTAGAAATGCCGATATTATGGAATATCATTGGCCTACTTATGAAGCTTGTGAAATCCATTCTATGAGTATGGAACTCTTTACTTGGCCATGGATGCACCTCTTTTTTGAAGAAGATGTAGAGAAATATTATTTCACTCATTTATCGTCTTCTTTGGCTCTATTGCCAAGATTAGCAATTGGAGATGAATTTCAACACATCATTTATGGAAATCCAAATTTAAGTCCGAAGGAAAGGCGTCAAGTTTGGGCAGATTTAGAAAAAAAATACCTTCCTTATAGAGATTTTGGAGATAATGAATATCTTAAATCTGGTGGATTATGGCAGTATCAATTACATCTTTACCAAATGCCTTTTTATTATATAGATTATGCTTTAGCTCAAGTATGTGCTTTACAGTTTTGGAAACGAAATCGCGAAAATCATGATGAAGCTTGGAGTGACTACGTCAAATTATGCCAAGTAGGAGGAAGCCAATCTTTTTTAGATTTAGTAAAATATGCTAATCTAAAATCTCCTTTTGATGAAGGCTGTGTAGAAGCCGTATGTATTGAAGCTCAAAATTTTTTAGATAATATAGATGATTCTAAATGGTGAGGATAATTTAAAATAATAAAGAATTTTCTTTATTTTTAAAAAAAATTATATTTAATCTGATATCTAATTATAATATCCAATCAAAATGAAAGTTAAAACCGAAAAAGACCTTGAACAACTTAAAACTAGAATTCAAAATGAATTAGGCATTGATGTAACCAAGTATCAAAACGAAGAAGTAGCTCAAAATTTTGCTGAACTTATTGTATTTCCTCAATATGTCATTTCATGGGTTATCCGTCCTGTTTTGATAGCTTTAGTTCTATTTGGCATTGGTTTTTTTGTGATTGATTTGGTACATATAGAATTTATCCTTTATGCTATATTAGGTTTAGTTTTATTTTTTATTTGTGGTGTTCTTTTTGGCTTTCTATTCCTTACTTGGAAAATGAAAAATGATATGTTTGGCGTCATTGAATATACCTTAGATATCATGAAAACCTCAGTAAGTGATGTAAGTTTAATGAGTAGTGGGCTTACTCCTCAAAATAGAAAAGAGAAATTGTCATTATTATTTAGTGGTATTATCCATATTGTAACCATTCCTACCTTTGCCAATGTCATTGCCAATAAAGTTCCTGTAGTAGGAGGATTTTTAACAGGAGTATTTAAAAGAGTAATGACTGGCGTAGCTAATAAAATAAAATTTACTGGGGGTGAAGAAACAGAACAAATAGAAGAAAAAGACGAAGAAGCACAATCCAAATTATTAGGCTCTTATACTAAAATGATTGATTCTGCTACAAATGGACTAGAAAAAGTATTGAATATTGCTTTTGGTATCGCACGATTCCCATTGATGACTGTTTTTATTATTTTCCTATCTGTTCTAATTATATTTTTGTTTTTAATAAATTAATATTAGACATTAGATGTTAGATGAAAGGTTTGTTTGAAGATAAAGAGATTTCTTTATAAATTAATATATTTCTACTCCCTTTTTCGTTAGGAAATAACAAATTATGGAACCGAATACATTATAAGGGATTGATAATAGAATAATGTACCATCCCATTTGTAAACCCCACAAAGAACCTGTATATAAAATTTTGCTGAACCAATTTTGAGGAAAGAAACCTGCATTCATATCGTGTAAAAACCAGAGCATTCCTCCAAAAGGAGAACTAAATAAAATAGATAGAATAATAATGATTAAGCAGATTAAAATTCGTCCTAAAGTTTTTTGATTTTTAAATTTTTCGGAAAAAATAGACGCAATTATTCCATAAAAAAAACAAACGATAGCTATGTATTGTAAAGGAAACTCCCAGTGGTACAACATCATCCTATAAGATACTCCAAATACATAGTGATTTGGCATAACTAACCATAATATATAATAACCAATATACGCAATGATAAAACTAGAAATCCAATAGAAAATCAACCTGTTTTTAATGCTTTTATTCATGTTGTTATTATTAAAATATATAAATCTATTCCCTAATTATTCAATTTCCCTCAATGCTTGGCTAGCACCCATATTTATATGGAAATCAAATTGCATTATCGGTTCTAAATCTCCAATAAATGCCTTGACTAAAGGTACGTTTTCTCGCAATTCAAAATACCAATTACTATTGATAATACTATTGACTTTTAAGCCCTTGTCTTTACACCAAACCAAGTAATCTTCTGCATCTTCATAATCTTCTATTTCCATTAAAATTAATTGCATGAGTACGGGAGATTTAAACTGTTTAATATCATCAAATTCATCATCTATAATGAATGGATATTTTTGCTTTTGATGAATTAAAAATAGGCGATGATGCCATGATTCTTCTCCTTGAAATTTATGGTCAATTTCAAATCTAAGATTTAATTTTTTAATACAATTAACTATTTTGTCAACCTCTGGATAATCACTCATTTTTAATAAAAATAAAGAAATTTTGTTAT
This sequence comes from Saprospiraceae bacterium, assembly GCA_020630455.1. Taxonomy (GTDB): domain Bacteria; phylum Bacteroidota; class Bacteroidia; order Chitinophagales; family Saprospiraceae; genus JAHDCE01. The sequence continues at coordinate 1,212 of JAHDBK010000452.1, read as the reverse complement.
TTTTTAATTATTGTAAGCCGTTTTATTATTTAAATATCGATTTCTTTTATTAAATATTTATTACCTTTGAATTCTAACTTTAAATATATAATTTTCTATTATTAAGATAAAAATAAATAAAGATGTCTAAACAAGAAAATTTATTGGCAGGCTTTAATGATGTAAGTGAGGAAGAATGGAAGGCAAAGATAGTTAAAGACTTGAAAGGAAAGCCTTATGAAGAGTTGCTTTTTAGTATTAATAATGAAATCAAATTAGAGCCATTTTATACTCAAAAAATGGTGGATATTAAGAAAACAGCTGTTTTCAATCACAAAAAAGATAATACTTGGGAAATAGCAGAAGATTTTTGTGTACTAGGTGATTTGAAATCCCTTAATCAAAGCATTTTAAAAGCACTAATGAGAGGTGTAAATGCCTTGCGTTTGTTCTGGACAAAAAATTATACTCAGGAAGAATGGAAAATAATTTTAAAAGATGTTGAATGGGATTATATTTCTATTCATTTTAGGCTTTCTCAAGAGGTGAATAGAGATGATTTTTACAATAATTTACAATCCTATTTAAATTCAATTCATAAAAATAAACAAGAAATAAAAGGAAGTATTTTAGATATTGATTTTAAAGAAAATACAAGTTTACAAAGTTTGGGATTAGATGGGAGTATTTATTATAAGGGTAAAGAAAATATAGTAGAAGAACTAGCGAATATATTACACGAAAGTGTCAATATTATAATGAATAATTATACTAATAATATTGATGTTAATACCCTTTTAAATCGGTTTTTTATAACGGTTAATATTGGTAAATCCTATTTTATCGAAATGGCAAAACTGAGGGCTTTAAGAATCCTTTGGTCTAGAATTATAGATACATTTGAAGTCGATGATAATATATTGGAAATCGAAGTATTAATGGCTCACGATAGCTATGGTGATGATCAATATACGAATATGATAAGGGCGACGACTATGTGTATGTCTGCTGTTTTAGGAGGGGCGGATAGAGTAGTGGTACTTCCTTCAAATCTGAATGAAGGTAAAGCAACAGAATTTTCAAGAAGAATCGCTACTAATGTTCAACATTTATTACAAATGGAGTCTTCATTTACTCAAGTAGTTGACCCTGCCGCTGGTGCTTATTATATTGAACATCTGACTAATTTATTTGTAGAAAAAGCATGGCAATTATTCAAAGAATTAGAAGATA
>JAHDBK010000451.1 GCA_020630455.1 Saprospiraceae bacterium | reverse complement strand
GAAAAAAATTATTGGTATGGTGGATTTTTATGGAAGTGGTATCCCTATCAAGGATGGTATCAAGAACATGGGGATAAAGGTTATACTCCACAAGGCAAAGAGGCAGAAAAAACGATAAAGAAAGTATTTCAAAAAGCTAAAAATCTACAAGGGTAATTCAACAATAAAAGTAGTGCCTTGGTCTGTTTCAGATTCCATATTAATACTTGCATCTAAGAGCAATGATATTTTCTTAGCTATAGATAAACCTATCCCAGTTCCTTGATATTCAAAGTCCTTGTGTAAGCGAGTGAATAAATCAAAAATTTGTTTCTGATATTTTTCCTCTATTCCTATGCCATTATCTTTTATGCTAATGGCAATTTTCTTTTTCTTAATTTTACTCTTAATATCAACGATTGCAATTTCAGCATCATTATAAGTAATGGCATTTTCAATAATAGAATAAATTAATAGTTCTACTAATGACTTTTGTGAAAAAATAGAATGTTTATCTTTTTCATTTTTATAATTAATTAAAAATTTTCTGTGGGCAACCTTCTGCATTTTTTTTTCACAAAAATCTAAGATGTCTTTTATTTTTATTTCTTCATATTGAGAAGGGTCATATATTTTTTCTAAATTAGAAAATTCCATAATATCATTAATCAAATAATTCAATTGATTAGCCCCTAATTCTATGAATTTAATATGTTTTATAGCAGAATCAACTTTGCCTTTTTCCAGTTCTAATTTTACTAAATCTGTGAAGCTTTTAATCGTCCTTACAGGTGTTTTTAAATGGTGGGAAGATATGTGGTTGAACCTTTCTAATTCCTGTTTTTTATCTTTGACTTCTGAATATAATTTATTGGAAATTTCTATCAATTTATTTTTATCTTTTAATATTCTTAATGTTAATATACTGGTTACTAATATGGAAATGATAAAGTATAAATGTTTGGTATTAGCATAAACCCTATCGGCATAAATTGATTCATAATTTTGAAAATAATAATGGGTTAAAGTATATACAATAATGATGATACTTATTAATATCACCTTAGTTTTAAACTCTTTAAACATGAATAAAGCCAATAAGGTAGCAATAATATAGACTGGTTGAGTTTGAATATCAATACCATATAATATATTAAGGAGTGTTACGATACTTAAAAAAACAAAGAAAAAGTAAACCCTTGCAATAATATATTTTCCAAAGTAATTTAAAAGTATTGTAATATTAATAAGAGGAAAAAACATCAAAACTATAAGCACAGAACTCCAATCAGTAAATATAGTATTTTGGATGATATTAAAAATGATAACACAATTAGCAATAAATACTATCTGATTAATCAACTTAATCTTCGTTTTTTCTTCGACACTTTCTGTATGTTGAGTGCCTGTATTAAAAATAGTATTTATAAATTTTAACAGCATTTTAGCCTTCTTCCATTTTATTAAAGAACATGTTTAAAAATTTATCACAATGAAAATCAATAGATTGAGGTTTTGGCGAAATAAATATTTTTGAGTTTATTGGGATAAACGACAAAATATTTATAAAGACAAGTTTTTAAAATGTTGATTTTCATAAAGACTAAAATTTAAACATGATCTAAATATGTAAGACATAATCTTATTATGTGATAAGGAACGTCTTCATTTAAACTTTCATAAATTTCTTTTGGACTTTTGTGTTTGTGTGTTTGGACTAAATCTAATTCTTGATTTGAGAAATATTGTTTTATATTGACATCTTCACCTTTTTCAAAAAGGTATGCTAAGTGGGAGTAGATAGTAGTTTCGTGTAAATTTCTTTCTTGAACGATTTCTTCTACACTTAGTCCTTTTTTATATAAATTATAAGTGACTAAATATGTAGCTCCTTTGACTCTAGAACCATTCTGAGATTGTTGTACGATATAATTTTGAATTTGTTTTAAAAATACCTTACCAAAATCTCTTAATTTTTTTTCTCCTACTCCAGATATGTTCAATAAATCTTCAGATGTAGTTGGTTGAGTGGCTGCCATTTCTTCTAAAGTGGCATCCGAAAAAATTAAATAAGGTGGAATTCCCTTTTTCTGTGCTAATTGTTTACGCAATTGTCTTAACTCTTCAAACAACTCATTCCTAATGCGTTCTCTTTTAGTCACTTTCTTTTCTTTTTTCGCTGTCCTCCTAGACAATATAGAAGTCATTTTGACCAACTCTACTTTTTTATTTTGAAATAAAACTTCTTTGGCGGCAGCAGTTAATTGCAAACAATGATAGCGTTCATAAGCAATTTCAATATATCCCAATTGTATCAGTTGTTGAATAAAAGATTGCCAATCCATTTGGGAGTATTCCGCTCCTACTCCATAAGTTTTAATTTTATCATAATTCTTTTGAAGGATTTCTTTTCTCTTCGACCCTCTCAAAATATCAATCAACATACTCATTCCAACGGACTGCTGGGTTCTAAAGATAGCTGACATGGCCTTTTGAGCTATGATTGTCCCGTCAAAAAATTGAGGAGGATTTTTGCAAATATCACAGTTACCACAATCTCCCTCCATATTTTCAGAAAAATAATTCATCAATATTTTCCTTCTACAAATCAGCGATTCTGCATATTGTTGCATATTATCCAACTTAGCCAATTGTATCTCCGCATTTTCAGCATCATTACTATTAATAATATCTCTTAAAATATTGACATCAGCATAGCTATAAAACAAAAGGGTATCTGCTTTGGCACCATCTCTTCCTGCTCTACCAATCTCTTGATAATAACCTTCTATATTTTTAGGCAAATTATAATGAATTACCCATCGAACATTGGATTTATCAATACCCATTCCAAAAGCTATAGTAGCACAAATAACAGGCACTTTATCATTAATAAAATCTTCTTGTACTTTGGAACGCATTGAGCTGCTCATTCCTGCATGATAGTAAGTGGCTCTTATTCCTTCGGCATTTAATTTGGTTGATAGATTTTCAGTATTTTTTCTGCTCAAACAATATATAATTCCAGATTGATTGGGTCTAGATTGAATAAAGTCTATGATTTGTTCCCTTCTTTTTTGAGCAGGCAAAACCTTCAAACTGATATTAGGTCTATCAAAAGAAGCGATAAACCGTTGAGGATTTTGCATCGTCAATTGTTCTTCAATATCCTTTCGAGTCAATCTATCCGCTGTAGCGGTCAATGCCATTAGTGGTGTATTGGGGAATTGTTTTTTTAAGAATTTCAATTGGGTATATTCAGGTCTAAAATCATGTCCCCAAGCAGAGATACAGTGAGCCTCATCAATGGCAATTAAATTAACTTCAATGCTTTTCATTAGTGTTAAAAAATCTTGAGTGACTGCTTTTTCTGGTGAGACATAAAGCAATTTAATTTTTCCTAGCATGAGGTCATTTTCAATAGCTCTTAGTTCCATAGTATCTAAAGTACTATTCATATAAGCTGCTTGGATTCCATTACTTCTCAGTCCTTCTACTTGGTCTTTCATCAAAGCTATTAAAGGAGAAATAACAACACAAGTTCCTTTCAGCGTTACTGCGGGAATTTGAAAACATATAGATTTGCCTCCACCAGTAGGCATGAGAACCAAACTATCTTTTTGTTGATAAACGGCATCTATGATTTCGCTTTGTTGAGGTCTGAAATCATCATATCCAAAAAATGTTTTTAAAGCCTTCTTGGCTTCGGTTAGATTCATAAAATCATTTGAGTTTTACGTAAAATTAAAAATATTTATAATTTGTTAATAATTATATTTGTTAATGATGAAAAATAATGCTCGTTAATAGACGTCATCATAAAAAATTGATTCTTTGACCTTGGAGCTGAGTTTCTTGA
>JAHDBK010000450.1 GCA_020630455.1 Saprospiraceae bacterium | reverse complement strand
ATACTACTTACTTTCAATTTTATATTAATTAATAAAGAATTTTTTTATAATATTTATTATTATGAATAATATAATTTTAAAAATATCAATATTAATTTCCTTTATTTTAATGGGAATGATGATGTATAAATCTAAATTTGGAATAGATAAAAGCAAGGAAGTTTATAATAACTCATATCTACCCACACAAAAAAGACAAACTCAAAATAATTCTAAAAACTATTTTAATGGTATTCAACCCATTCTAGAGAAAAAACCCGAACTAAGATATCTAGTTAATGATAATTTTTATGAAATAAAAGATACCATTACTTATATAGATGAATATATAGATTGGTTGTGCTCAATGGATTTTGAAAATAGGAGGCAAAGACACCAATATTTTAATAAAGAAAAAACAGATTCTATAGCATTAATGCTTAATAATTGTGTAAATCTCATTGAAAAGAATTATCAGGAATCTATAGATAGTTGTAATTATTTTTATTCAAAAATAATCCATAATGAATTGAAAAAAATAAACATTGGTACTCGACTCCAAGAACTCAAGTACCTCAATAAAGAAAAAGCTTCTTTGGTATTAAATTCAATATTATTAGATTTATATAATTTAGAATATGATTACATTATTAATATTGCTAATATTATTAACCAAAAAGAAGATGACCCATTTGATAAGCTAAAAGTATATGCTTATACAGGTAAACACACAAAAGATAGTTTTAATATAATGTTGAGACCAATCAACTATTATTCTTCTAATGATTCTCTAGCCTATTTAACTATTAGAAATAAAAAATATTTTTTTGATGAAAATGGTATGATAAAATACAGTGAAATTCCTCACAAAAAAGGTAAAAACTCTTTTAAAATTAAAAGTATCATTACTAATAAAATATCAAAAGAACTTATGTCTAGTAGTATAAATTGGACTTATGAAGTCCTTGAATAAAAATCTAAAATCTTTTATCTTAATTTTTAAATAATCAAAACAATTGTATCTTTAATTTTATAATTAAATGGATTAAAATAAATATGAAAAAAGATTCTCTTTGTGTCAAAGAAAAGCACTATGAACAAAAAGTAATGCCCCACCAAATGCCCATTTATGCAACATCTTCTTTTCAATTTGAGAATGTAGAACAGAGTATAGATATCTTTACAGGCAAAGAAAAAGGCTTGGTTTATAGTCGCTATGCCAATCCCAATACATCGGTAGTGGCAGATAAAATAGCCGCTATGGAAATGCACGGCATCAAGGGAAAAGCCTATGCCCATTTGACCAGTTCGGGCATGTCTGCGATTAGTGTATTGATGATGAGTATTCTCAAAAAAGGAGATAAAATATTGACACAAGGCAATCTCTATGGAGGGACGACAGAACTCTTCGTAAAAGTCTTTACAAAAATGGGGATAGAGACCATTTTTACGGATTTGATATCAAAAGATAAAGTAAACTCTTTATTAAATAAAGATAAAAAAATAAAAGCTATTTATTTTGAAACGCCTTCTAATCCTACTTTAGATTGTATTGATATTAAAAAAATAGTCAAAATAGCCAAAAAACACCAAGTAAAAACCGTTATTGACAATACCTTTTTAACTCCTTATTTGCAACAGCCTTTTGCCTTTGGTGTGGATTTTATTATTCACTCAACAACCAAGTTTTTAAATGGGCACGGCAATTCTATAGCGGGAGTCATTATCGGTCGCGATGAAAAATTGATGCAACAAGTATGGCAGCATCACAAATTAGTCGGTTCTAATGTCAGTCCGTTTGAAGCATGGATGATAGCTAATGGTCTAAAAACACTCGCCATTAGAATGGATAAACATTGTGAAAATGCACAAGCAGTAGCCGAGTATTTAGAGCAACACCCCAAAGTCAAAAAAGTCAATTATAATGGTTTGAAATCTCACCCATATCATAAATTAGCTAAAAAGCAAAGCAAGGGTTTTGGAGGCATGTTGAGTTTTGAATTGAAGGGCGGATATCAAGAAGCCATCGATATGATGAATCGCTTGAAATTTTGTACTGTTGCTCCTACTTTGGGAGATGTAGATACTTTGGTTTTACACCCCGCCTCATCTTCTCATTTGAATATTGATAAAAAAATGAGAGAACAAAATGGCATCACTGATGGTTTAATTCGTATATCTGTAGGCATTGAAAATGCACAAGATATTATAGATGACTTGGCAGAAGCTATTAGATAATGAAAATACTTTTTGTATATAATGCTGATATTAATTTGAAATCTTTAGTAGATGAGGTGGCGGGTATGATTAGTAAAAAAGCACCCCCTTGCAGCTTGTGTGATATTACCTATTCCGTTGTGTACCAAAAATCTGCTTGGAAGGATTATTTGAAAAAAATGCCTATTAAACATGAGTTCTATTATAGAAAATCTTTTTTAAAGCAATTTCAAGAACAATTAAAAGAACAAGGCATTCCAATAGTATTTCCTAGTGTTTTTTTATTAAATAATAACAAAATTTCTTTATTAATTAATGATATCCAATTAAATAATTTAAAGGATGTCTATGAACTCATTGATTTAATGGAAGAAAAAATTCAAATAATACAAGGCTAATTTTTAGTTGAAAATAGAGCAAGTCCTTGCGAAAGATGTATCTTTACACTCAAATAGATATATTAAGTACTAAGACAAAATAAATTACATTATTAAATATTTTAGAAATGAGTAGTTCTTTATTACCTAATTAGAAATATAATGTCTATTATCTAAAATCTATTGTCTAATTACTTATTAATATTAATAAACCAAATCTTAATAATAAAAATGAATACAGAGGTTCAAGAAAATTTGGAATTAATTCAGCAAAGTGCTAAAGATTTTGCTGAACAATATATCAAACCCCATGTAATGGAATGGGACGAAAGCCAAGAATTTCCAATGAATATGTTTCACAAAATGGGTGAACATGGGTTTTTAGGTGTATTAGTACCAGAAGAATATGGTGGCTCTGGTTTAGGCTATCAAGAATATATAACCATTATTGTAGAAATTGCAAAAGTATGTGGTTCTATTGGTTTGAGTACTGCTGCTCATAATTCACTTTGTACCAATCATATTTTAATGTTTGGAAATGAAGAACAAAAACAAAAATACTTGCCAAAATTAGCTTCAGGAGAATGGATTGGTGCTTGGGGCTTGACTGAACCTAATACGGGTTCTGACGCTATGCGCATGAAAACAGTAGCTGTCGAAGATGGCGATTATTATGTATTGAATGGAGCAAAGTCTTGGATTACTCATGGTAAATCTGGACATGTAGCAGTAGTCTTAGCACGTACTGGGGATTTATTAGATAGTAGAGGAATTACAGCTTTTGTAATAGAAAGAGGAACACCAGGGTTCAATGCAGGTAAGAAAGAAAATAAGCTAGGAATGAGAGCCAGCGAAACGGCCGAAATGATATTTGAAAATTGTAGAGTGCATAAATCTCAAGTATTAGGTAAAGTAGGAGAAGGCTTCATTCAAGCAATGAAAATACTAGATGGTGGTCGTATCTCTATTGCAGCTCTTTCATTAGGAATTGCTAAGGGAGCTTATGAAGCATCTTTGAAATATTCAAAAGAAAGAGAACAATTTGGTCAACCTATTGCCAAATTCCAAGCAATCGCCTTTAAGTTAGCAGATATGCGTACAAAGATTGAAGCGGCAGAGTTATTGACTCGTAATGCTGGTCTTAGAAAAGACGCTCACCAACCAATGACTCTAGAAGGAGCCATAGCAAAATATTATGCTTCCGAGATTTGCGTTGAAATCAGTACAGATGCTATTCAAATTCACGGTGGTTATGGATATACCAAGGACTT
>JAHDBK010000449.1 GCA_020630455.1 Saprospiraceae bacterium | reverse complement strand
TTTATTAAAATGGAAACAGAGAAGCATTCAGAAATACAAAAAATAGTTAAGTATTGATCTCTTTACCTAATTTATTATACTATTTTATAAAAATGTCCTTATTCTTATTGAATTTGGGCATTTTTATAATAATAAAAAAAATTTTTTATTTTTGTAAAAAAACAAGCTATATATTATAGAATTTTACCATTTCTCATTATTTTTGAAAAAATTAACTTAAACTTTTTTTCTTTTTAAGATTTTAAAGCATCTTAAAGAGAGTAAATAACGCATTTTGGTATTAAAAAACAATTTAAATTATTATGGAAAATCCTAAAGAAAATAAGAGAAAAGGAGGAATCTTAAAAAAGGTGTTTATAGGCTTTGGAATCCTATTTTTACTATTAATAATAGCTCTAGTAGCAATTCCTTATTTCTTTAAAGACGAATTGATAGAATTGGCTAAAAAAGAAATCAATAAAAATTTAGACGCTGAAGTCAATTTCTCCGACGTGAAATTATCTGTATTCAAAGACTTCCCTAAGTTGTCTTTTGGTATGCAAGATTTTACAGTGGATGGCAAAGGAACATTTGAAGATGTTCAACTCATGTCTGCAAAAAGCATTGATTTATCGCTTGATATCATGTCAGTTGTCAATTATGGTGATGGAAATCCTGTAGCTATTCATACCGTTGGCTTGACCGAACCCAATATCCATGTACTGGTTTTAAGTGATGGACAAGCTAATTATGATATTGCTAAATCAAGTGATGAAGCTGCAAAAGAAGATGAAGCTACAAGCACAGAAACCACAGATTTTAAATTGGATTTACAAGAATATTATATTAGAAACGCCAATATCGTTTATGATGATAGGCTAGGGGGAACTTATGTCAAATTGAAGAATTTTACACATGAAGGAAGTGGCGACTTTACTGCTGATATCTATGATATAATTACTTCAACTCAAATTGAAGAGTTTACCGCTCGTTCAGGTGGCGTTACTTATTTGAGCAAAGCGGATTTGAATGCCGATATTACAGTAAATGCCAATATGAACGAAAGTAAATATACCCTAAAAGAAAATGAATTGAGTTTGAACGCCTTGAAATTAGACCTAGATGGTTGGGTGCAAACTCAAGGAGATGATGTGAATTTAGATATGAAATTCAACGCTCCTTCTACGAATTTTAAGCACTTGCTTTCTATGATACCAGGTGCTTATACTAAAGATTTTGAAGGAGTAGATGCTAATGGTAATTTTAAATTTAATGGTGCTGCTAAAGGAACATTAAATGAAAAAGATTTACCCGCATTTAATTTGGATTTAGAAGTGGCTGATGGCTCATTCCAATATCCTGATTTGCCTTTAGGAATGAAAGATATTAATACACAAATAAAAGTGAATAGTACTTCATCTAATCTAGATTTAATGACTATTGATATTCCTAAATTTCATACCTTATTAGGTCAAAACCCTTTTGATGTTCAATTGAAATTGAGAACGCCTATGTCAGACCCTGATGTTGATGCTCAAATGAATGGAAAAATCAATTTGGATGAATTATCCCAAGCATTTCCAATGGAAGGCGTTAAAAATTTAAGTGGAATCATTACTTCTGATATTGCTGTTAAAACTAAAATGTCTTATGTTGATAATGAAGAATATGATAAAGTAGATATGAAAGGACATCTATTGGTCGAAGGCATGGATTATAAAGCGGAAGATATGCCTGATGTCTTAATTCAATTAGCAGATATGCATTTTACACCTCAAAATGTAAAATTAGAAGCGTTTAATGCCAAAATGGGAAGGAGCGATATCCAAGCAAATGGAACACTGGATAATATCTTAGCTTATTTCTCGCCTACAACAACAATGAAAGGACAATTAAATGTAACTTCTAATGTTTTAGATTTAAATGAATGGATGAGCGATGAAGAAAGCAATGTTCCCGCTACTACTCCAACCACTAGTCCAGAAGGCGATGTTCAAACTAAAGATGTAGAGGTATTTGAAGCATTTTCTTTTGGTTTAGATGCCGATTTAAAGAAAATAGTGTACGAAGATTATGAATTGAATAATGTAGTAGTGAATGGAGCCATGACTCCTCAAGAATTGAATGTGAATCAATTGAGTACTCAAATCGGTAAAAGTGATATTGATGTAAATGGAAAACTAACGAATTTATTTCCTTTTGTTTTTGATAATGAAGCATTAGGAGGAGATATTTATATTAAATCTAATTATTTGGATGCTAATGAATTATTGGGTTATGATGATGAAGCCAGCTCTTCTGCTGAGGCAAGAACAACAGGAGAAGAAGAACCTGCCACAGCTGAAGAAGGTGTCGTATTAGTTCCAGATAATATGAATGTCATGCTTCATACAGATATTAAAAAAGTTATTTTTACGAATTTAGAACTTAATGATATGAAGGGCGGATTAAGAGTAGCCAATGAAGCAGTTTCTCTTGAAGATGTAAGTACTAAAATCCTTGGAGGTAAAATAGACTTGAGTGGTATGTATAGTACTAAGGATAAATCTAATCCTATTTATGAATTAGCTTATAATATTGATAAATTTGATTTTCAAAAATCATTTAATACTTTCAATACCTTTAAACAAGCAGCTCCTATCGCTGAATATATTAAGGGAATATTTAATTCTGATTTGACTCTAAAAGGTTCATTAGGCAAAGATATGATGCCTGACTTAAATACCTTAACGGCTCAAGGAAGCTTAGTGACTATTGATGCGTTAATTCAAAATTTTGTACCAGTTAAAGGAATTGCAGATAAATTAAATGTCAAGTATTTAAATGATGATATTAAATTAAAAAATACCATTAATAAATTCAATATTAAAGATGGAAAAGTTTTCATTGAGGAATTTCCATTCGAACATAAAGGTATCAAAATGAAAGTAGGAGGAGCTCATGGCTTCAATCAAGAAATTGATTATTTGATGAAATTAGAAATTCCTAGAGAATTGATTGGTCAAGGAAAAGTAGCTGGATTAGCTGAATCTGGTTTAGGCTTTTTAAATGGATTTGCCAATAAAGCAGGTTTCGATTTGAATAATATCAATCTAGGTGATAAAGTATTCATTACCCTCAACTTGACAGGAGCTATGAAAAAACCTAATATCAAGGTAGTCAAAGTTTCTATGAGTGAAGACAATAGCAGTACCCCTGCTTCAACCGTTACAGATGCTATCAAAGATGTCGCAGAAGATAAAATTGATGAAGTAAAAGACCAAGCAGAAGATAAAGCGAATGAAGTTATCGACCAAGTAGAAGATAAAGTTGATGAAGTCGTTGACCAAGTCAAAGACCAAGTTGAAGATAAGGTCGATGATGTAGTTGAAGGAGTAAAAGACCAAGTATCAGACCAAATCGGTGATGCTATTGGAGGACAAACAGATTCTATAAAATCACAAGTAGATGATAAACTCGATGATATCCTTGATGGTAAAGGAGATGATATCAAAGATAAAGTCGAAGACGGTATTAAAAATTGGAATCCTTTTGGAAAAAAGAAGAAAAAAAAGGATGAATAATTTTTTTCAAACAAGCAATAATAAAGAAAATTCTTTATTATTGCTTGTTTGAAAAATCTAATATATATACTTATTCTCCATTGAAAAACAAATGATAAATTCTAAACATTTAGAAGGTGCATTATGGATTTTAGGCGGAAAAGTGTAGAAAATGCGTTAAAAACAAAATACTGTTTGAGCTCGTAAAGGCTATTTATCAAAGAAAAATAGCTAAATAATCACTGCTTATTATATAAGTTATTTCGAATTAGCGAGTTTTATTTTGTTTAGTATTTTCAAACTTTGTAGCCGTAAAAAAATAC